>DATKCB010000042.1:0-9316 GCA_035513495.1 Planctomycetaceae bacterium
CGCAGCCACACGAAAGGAGTTGAGTTCGCCGGGTTTCCAGTGGCCGGGTGCTGTGAATTTGGGTTCGTCGGAGCTTCGGTCTGAAGCGAGCGGACCGTTTGCGAGACCCGGTCTCATCATCGGCCCCGCAAAGGGCGGCCCACCGCCAGTGGATGCCATCTTTCCGACCAGATCGAGCAGAATCGCATTGCCGGCGACAGTCGTTGTCGAAACGATTTCACCTTCCTCTGCGTCGGGAAGTTTTCGGTCGATGAAGGCTTGCTTGTCGATGGGGGGGAGTCCCAGTTGATTTCTCCAGCGATTGACATTTTCCAGTTCGTACTCGACAGGATCCCGATCCTTGGGGAAGGGAAGACTCGAAATACTCACTTCAGGACCCCCGTGGCCGATGCGGTATGTCGTGAACCGCATCGGACGACCAGGCTCCTCTTTCCAGTCGGCAGGAATTTCCCAACTCGGGGTTCCATTCTCAAATCGCGTCGAAGCGACGAACTTCGCGAATACTTCACGAATCGCCACCGCTTGTTCCGGCGGAGCCGTCAACTTGAAAAACCAGGTCTGTTCACCCTGCGGCAAAATCGCGGCGAGCATCTGCGTCGGTTCGGCAGGAACCGATCGAGGCGGGGGATCCGCCGGGCGCTCCGCGATCTTCATTTTTGGTGCGTCGTAGGTATGAATCTGTTCGCTTTCGCAGCCGAGTGCGAACGGCAAACAGAGAATGCTCAGTAACCCCAAAGCACGTGAGAATTGGTAAATGGACATAAGCGACGAACGATTCTGTGAGAAATGGGGCAGGATGTTGGATCGTCTTCGAGTCGGGTCGCAAAACTCAAACGGACCAAGCTCGCAGACGGTCGGAGGATCGAGAATCAGGTCGGTGGGGAAATGCCCGCGGAGAGGCCTTCACATCATTATAGACCTCTCGATTTGACAAAGTACACCGACTCCACGCAGTTCTTGCCGATCGAACGTCATTTCGAGGCGAGATTGCAGATAATCCGAGCGATTTTCCATTCGATTTGTGTCTGAAAAAACTGATCCTCACCTCCCAATCTTTGCAAGTCGACCTCTCCTCATGGAACGCTTGACGTTCCCAACTCGGCCAGGATTCCGCAAAGCAAAGTTTGCCTTTCCGACGACCAGTGTGTTAAGATAGACGCCCCCAAACGGGCCGCTTGTTCCTGCCTTTGATTCTCCTTCCTTCCAATTCGGGGCTATTCCGAAACCTTTGCAGAACGGAGAGATTTTTCCATGAGATCCTTACGTTGTTTTTCGCAAAGTCTGATCGCGGGAGTCTTGTTGCCGATGCTGTTCTCCTTCGCTTCCCCCCACGCCTTCGCGCAGGAAAATCCGTTTCCGAATCGGGTTCCCGCTCCCAGTCTGGACGGGGGAACCGAGTGGTTGAACACTTCGGGCGAGATTACGCTGGGCGATCTGCGGGGAAAAGTAGTCCTGCTCGACTTCTGGACCTATTGCTGCATCAACTGCCTGCACGTGCTGCCGGACCTCAAATATCTGGAACAGAAATACGACAAGGAACTGGTCGTCATCGGCGTTCATTCCGCGAAGTTCGAGAATGAGAAGGACAGCGAAAATATCCGCGAGGCGATCGTGAGGTACGAGATCGAGCATCCGGTCATCAACGATTCCGAGATGCGAATTTGGCGCAAGTTCCAGGTGCGATCCTGGCCGACGATGGTGCTGATCGATCCGGAGGGAAACTTCTGCGGATCCATTTCCGGCGAGGGGCATCGGGAACTTCTCGACACCGTGATCGGAAAAGTGGCCGCGTATCATCGCCGTAAGGGGACGCTCGACGAAACTCCCGTGAGATTCGATCTCGAACGATACAAATCAGAACCGACGCCTCTGAAATATCCCAGCAAACTGCTCGCCGATGAAGACAATCACAGGCTGTTCATTTCCGACAGCAACAACAACCGGATCGTGATCACCACCCTGGACGGAGAATTGATCGACATCATCGGCAACGGACAGATGGGACTCGCGGACGGTTCCTACCAGGAGGCGATGTTCGACCATCCTCACGGAATGGAACTCGTGGATCGGATTCTGTATGTCGCCGATACCGAAAACCACGCCATCCGCAAGATCGACCTCGAGCAGAAAACCGTCGCGACTCTGGCGGGAACCGGCGAGCAGGCACGCACGCGATCTCCCGGAGGTTCGATCAAATCGCTCCCGCTCAACAGTCCTTGGGCCTTGACTCACGTCGACGGAACCCTGTTTATCGCCATGGCGGGTCCGCACCAGATCTGGTCCCACGTGTTGGGATCGAACAGGATTCAGGTTTTTTCCGGAACAGGCCACGAAGACATCATTGACGGTCCCCACAATCAGGCGGCGTTTGCTCAAACGTCCGGAATGGCGACCGACGGAAAGTTTCTGTACGTCTGCGACAGCGAAGGATCCTCGATTCGTCAGGTTCCGGTCGATCCCAAGGGGAAAGTCACGACCCTGGTGGGCGCTCACGATCTACCGCAAGCCCGTTCCCTGTTTGAATTTGGAGACATCGACGGCCAGGGGGAACGAGCACGCTTACAGCATCCGCTGGGAATCGCCTATCGCGACGGAACGCTTTTTGTTGCCGATACTTACAATCACAAAATCAAACTCATCGACATCGGCAAGCGAACCAGCAAGACCTGGCTGGGCGACGGAAAGCGGGGAGACGACCTCGATCCCGTTCGTTTCTCCGAGCCTTCGGGACTCGCTCTCGCCGGTAACCGCTTATTCATCGCCGACACCAACAACCATCGGGTGCTGGTCGCGGACATTGAATCGAAAAAAATCGCTCTCTTTGAGGTCAATGGTCTCAAGCCGCCCGAAAAACCAAAAGTCGTAGTGAACGCGGAACCTGGGAATTTGAAGGACATCGTTGATGTCCCGGCAGCAATCTTCGACACGTCTGCGACGTCCATCGAGTTCGGTGTGAGTCTGACTTTCCCCGATGGATTCAAACGTAACGCCGAGTTTCCGATGACGTGGCGCGTGAATGTCGAAGGTGAGCAGACTTTGATCGCTGAAGAGACGCTGGGCGTTCGCTCCGAACCTCAAATCGACGATGCGGGACTCGTTCGCATCTCGGTTCCGCTGAAATCTTCGGAAGGTAAAGCGACCCTGCTGGTCACTCTCTCCTACGGATATTGCCGCGACGGCAAAGGGGGAGTCTGCAAGTTGGGGACCACCACCTGGAAAGTCCCTGTCAGCGCAGGCGCGGGGGGAAAACCGATCGCGCTGGAAGTGGTGATCGACAAATAAAATCATCCGCTACCCGAAACATTGGGGAGCGAACTGATGCCAGGTCCGCTGGTGTGTCAGGAGTGAGGTTTATCGCCAGCGGATTCAGACGACGAACTCTGATCCTGAGGAGCGGGTTTGTGCGGTTTTCCGTGAGGCGTGTTGTATGCCACCACCACGATGCAAATCGCCATTCCCATGATTCCGATCCACAGCCAGGGATTGAAATCCGCCTCCGGATCGCGGTATTGGAAAAACGAGACAATCGCGGCAACCGTGACTGCGCCGCCAAACACGATCGGCATCACGATTTGCGGCTTGGGCGGCCCGTCGAAACTGAGCATGGCCGACGTCAGACTGAGAGCTCCCAACGCGCCGAGCGTTCCCGCGAGAAATCCCCACGTTCCTGCCGCGGATTCGCTGCCGGTGAAGTTGAAGCTGTCCCCCTTCAACCGCATCACGATCATTCCACCCACGAATGCCCACACAATGTAAGCCAGACCGATTCCCACGTACGGTTTGAACGGAGACCATAACTTCTCAGGACTGCGGGCATTTCCGATCGTGGGACCGTAAAGTCCCCAGCACAGCGCGGTTCCCAGAGCAAACAGAACGGGGAGTGGAATTTTCATCTTGGAAAGGATCTCCAGAAATGAGTGAATCAAGCGCGATCCGGACCGCCGCAGGATCGCTGCAGAGTGAATAATCCTCAGTAAGATACCGCGTCTGTCTGACGGAGGGAAGTCAGGCAGAGCGCGCTGCAAGGTCAATGCGTTGGACCGAACGAACTCCAATGCGATTCCCGCCCGAATGGACAAATACCTTTTTCTGACCTGAACTCGGGACTATGATGGATCGACCTCTCCGTTTCCCGTCCCGGTAATCTTGACGATGTCCGCGAACAAACCCGATTCTCCATCTCCCGAAAAGCCTGCGTGGATGAAATCGCGGTCGGAGCAATCCCCGGCACAAACGTCGAAGTCGCTCCCCCCTCCGCTCAAACTGAAGCGGTCACAGCCCATCCGCATTCACGTACGGCCAGAGGACCTCGCCGAACAGGAACTGACTCGTACGCAGAAACTGGTGCAGGGCATCAAACGGAGCGGGCCGGGAACACTCGTCAGTTTTGTCTTCCACGCATTGCTGCTGATTGTGCTGGCCCTGATTGTGATTACCATTCGTCAGAACGAGGCCGATCTGTGGTTCGAGATGGGTTGGACTCCCGATCGCACAGGAGCCAACGCGCGCGTCCGCGGCCCGGCAGACGTCGGTTCGTTCATCGTGCAAGATAACGCTCCTAAGCAGCGAGCGCCTCTGAAACTTCCGAACGAACAATCGGGATCGGAGAATGCTGACGCCGACAAGAATTCCTCCGGCGTCAAACCGGTCGACGTTCAGAACTTGCTGAACAATCGCAGCGACGATCGGCGGCAGGCCGTTCTCGAACAGCATGGAGGCAGCCCGGATGCCGAACGGGCTGTCAAGAACGCCCTCCTCTGGCTCAAACGCAACCAGCGCGACGGAGGAAACTGGTCGCTCCACGACGGCTATCCGAACGCGGGGGAACGGACGATGCGGACCGACACCGGCGCAACCGCGCTCGCTTTGCTCGCGTTTCTGGGAGCCGGACACACGCATCAGTTCGGCGATCATCGGGAGACCGTCGGACAGGCTCTCGAATGGCTCAGCAAAAATCAGAGAGACGACGGCAACTTTCACGACCGCTACGATCAGGGACATCAATCCACCTTCTACGCGCATTCGCAGGCGGTGATCGCGCTGTGCGAATGCTTCGCGCTGACGAAAGATGAAGAGCTGCGGGAACCGATCGAGCGCGGACTGAATTACCTGATCGACGCCCAGAATCCCGTCGAAGGGGGCTGGAAATATCGCCCCTCGGATGAGAAAACTGTCGGAGATCTCTCCGTCACCGGCTGGGCTTTGATGGCGCTGCACACCGCCCGCGCCGCCGGATTCGATGTGCCTTCTGACTGCTACTTGCGGGCGGATGGTTTCCTGGATTCCGTGCAGGAGCAACAGGGAACGCGCTACAAGTACATGCCCAGCGATCCCGCCGACCGGGTGACTGCTACGATGACGGCGGAAGGATTGCTATGCCGCCAGTTTCTGGGTACGCCCCGGGATCATCTCGGAATGACCGGTGGAGTCAAATGGCTGCTCTCCGACGACAACATTCCCGAATGGAAAGAAGGACGCCGCAATGTTTACGAGTGGTATTACACGGCGCAAACCCTGCACAATCTGGGAGGCCCTGACTGGATCGAGTGGTATCAGTCGGTCGCAAAACAGATCGTCCTGCAGCAACGCAGCAGCGGCTCGACCAAACCGGGGGAAGATGTCCGGGGAAGCTGGGATCCCGACCGTCCGCGCGGAGCCTATCATGAATACGCCGACCAAGCGGGGCGATTGTACCTCACGTGCATGTCGGTACTGATTCTCGAAACCCCCTACCGCCACGCGCCGATCTACGACCGGGCCGAACAAATCCGCTAGCCGCGATTTTGTCGTGCGAGTCGGTCTCTGATACAATGGGCTTTCGTCCGTCGATTCTGCGTTAGCTTCCTGCTGATCCTCCGAAGGGTTGAGGAACAAAGCGGGATCGCCGAGGAACGAGATCTGCTGATGGTCCCTGGTCAATTCAACACCCTTTGCCACGACCCGCAACCGAGAGAACGGAATTGATGGAACAGAAACACGTCTCCCGACCGTGGCACACGATGGAACTTTCGGAACTCCATCATTCCTTAAACGCTCCCGACAGTGGACTGACCGCTGCCGAAGTCGAGAACCGGCTGCGAGAGTACGGTCCGAATCGGCTGCCGGAACAGCCGCCGCCGGCGCTGTGGCAGATCGTGCTGCGGCAGTTCTACAGCCCGTTGATCTACATCCTGATCCTCGCTGCCGTGGTTTCGGTGTTCATCGGCGAGCTGAAAGACGCGGGATTTATCGCCGCCGTGCTGGTGATTAACGCCGTGATCGGCAGCTATCAGGAATGGAAAGCCGAGCAGAGCACGCATGCCCTGCGGAAACTGCTGCAAATTCGCGCCGCGGTGCAGAGAGACGGTGAAGTGCATGACATCCCCGCAGAAAACCTCGTGCCGGGCGATATCGTCTGGCTGGAGTCCGGCAACCGGGTCCCGGCCGATCTCCGCCTGCTGACTGCGCACGGCTTCGAAGTCGATGAGTCGCTCCTCACAGGTGAGTCGATTCCGGTCACGAAAGATCCCGCCTGGAGCGGACCGGAAGGTTCTCCGGTCGGCGACCGGGCCAATATGGGCTTCGCGGGTTCCATAGTAACCCGGGGACGATCGAAAGGGATCGTCGTCGCCACGGGAACCGCCACCAACGTCGGCCAACTGGCGCTGGACGTCCTCGGTTCGACGGGAGGCAAGCCTCCGCTGCTGGAACGAATGGAAAAATTCACCAACGTCGTCGCCGTGGCGACGCTCGTCGCATCGGTGGTGATCGGTGGAATGGCGGTTGCGCTCGGACGTTACGAAATCAGTGAAGTCTTCCTGTTCGTCATCGCGCTGGCCGTCTCGGCGATCCCGGAAGGACTTCCGGTAGCCATGACGGTCGCCCTGGCGATCGCCACGACCCGCATGGCGCGGCGGGGTGTGATCGTCCGCAGGCTCACCGCAGTCGAAGGACTGGGAAGTTGCACGCTGATTGCAACCGATAAGACCGGGACGTTGACGGTCAACGAACTGACCGTCAGAGAAGTCAGGCTGCCCGGCGGTGAAACGTTCACCGCGACCGGCGAAGGCTTCGTGCCGACCGGAGAAGTTCTCTTGAACGACAGCCCGGTTGAGCGAGGCAGCCATCCGACTCTCGATGCGCTGGTCCGGGCCGGGGTCCTCTGCAACGAATCCGACCTGCATCAACGCAACAGCAACAGCGACTGGGAATGGCGGGGAGACGCCGTCGATGTCGCTCTGCTCTCCTTCGCGCATAAGCTCGGGTGGAAGAGGGAAGCCACGCTGGACGCGCATCCGCAGGTCAACGAGATTCCGTTCGAATCCGAACACCAGTACGCTGCGACATTCAACCAACTCGACGGCGACGTGCGGGCCTTCGTCAAGGGTGCCCCCGAGAGAATCGTCTCGATGTGCGATGACGAGGCAGACAAATCGAGACTCGACACGATGGCTTTGGAGATGGCCGGTCGCGGGTATCGGGTGCTGGCGCTGGCGGAAGGTAAAGTCGAGGGAAGCGTCGACCCCTCGCACGCCCCTGCAGATCCGTCCAATCTTTCCTTCCTCGGATTCGTCGGGATGATCGACCCGTTGCGCGCCGGAGTCCGCGAGGCGGTCCAGGCCTGTCACGACGCGGGTGTCGATGTCTCGATGGTCACGGGAGACCACGCCGTCACCGCGTTGGCCATCGCCCGAGACCTCGATCTGGCACACGATGAGGGACAGGTCGTAACCGGTCCGGAACTGACGAAGAAGACCCCCGACGAGCTGGCGGAGATCGTCCAGCGGGTGCGCGTGTTTGCCCGCGTGGCTCCGCGTCAAAAACTCCAGATCGTCGAGGCCGCGCGAAACGCCGGGCATTTTGTCGCCGTCACCGGCGACGGTGTGAACGACGCCCCCGCCCTTCGTGCGTCCAACATCGGAGTGGCGATGGGTAAGTCGGGGACCGATGTCGCCCGCGAAGCGGCCGAACTGGTCATCAGCGACGACAATTTCGCCACGATTGTGGCCGGCATCGAGGAAGGGCGGATCGCCTACGACAACATCCGCAAGGTCATCTTCCTGCTGCTCTCGACCGGCGCGGCGGAACTGTTCATGGTCCTGCTCACGGTGTCGTTCGGCCTGCATCTCCCGCTGCTGCCGGTTCAGCTTTTGTGGCTGAACCTCGTGACGAACGGCATTCAAGGGGTCGCGATTGCGTTCGAACCGGGAGAAGGAGACACGCTCCGCCGCAAACCGCGTTCGCCCCTCGAACCGATCTTCAACCGGCTCATGATCGAACGGATGATTGTCTCGGTACTCGTCATGGGGGGACTCAGCTTCGTGGTCTTCAACTGGATGATGAAATCCGATTACACAGTGGCTCAGGGGCAGAATGTCGTCCTGCTGCTGATGGTGCTGTTTGAAAACTTCCACATCGGCAACTGCCGCTCGGAAACGAAGTCGGCCTTCGCCCTCTCTCCCTTCCGCAGTCCGATCCTGTTACTGGGTGCGGTCTCGGCGTTATTGATCCACGTCGCTTCCATGTACATCCCGTTCATGCAAAACGTGCT
This sequence comes from Planctomycetaceae bacterium, assembly GCA_035513495.1. GTDB lineage: Bacteria > Planctomycetota > Planctomycetia > Planctomycetales > Planctomycetaceae > DATKCB01. The sequence goes on from DATKCB010000042.1 coordinate 8,531, forward strand.
GGGAACAGAGCCGCTTCCTCTGACGACCTGGCTGGTGATCGCCGGACTCGCCGTGCTCGTCGTCCCCGCAATCGAACTGCACAAATTGGCGTGGTCGCTCCGTCACAGGAAACCCGCAGCAGCGTAATCAAACCGTGTCAGAAAATTCGTACCACTTCCGCCGACTGGCGGGAGGAAACGTAGGACGGTCTTCCAGCCAATGCCGTGAATGACTTTTTTGCTTTGATGTCGACGGGTTGTAAATTCAGGAACCCAGGAGACCAGGAGAGGGGGCCTCGAAGCGAGAGATGGCAAGTCAGCGCGGAATGCCAACCCCGACGCGTTGCACCCAAAACCGGCTTCGTCACATGCTCGCTCCCGCGCCATCCCTCCTGGTTTCCTGGGTTCCTCATTCATTCAATTTGAACTTGTTTTTCGAATGCAGGAATGCAGGAAGACTGGAAAGTAAAGATCTCCTGGGTTTGAGACGGTTTGGTTGCACCCGTTCCACACGTTTTGAAAGGGATTCTCACGCGGAGATCGCAGGGATCGCGGAGTTTACTTTCTCAGCGTTCTCCCCGGTCTCTGCGTGAAAATAGCAAACGATGGACGCCACTCGCGGTCCGCCTCCGGGCAAGTATCAGTGGCGACACCCAGCCGCAAGACCGTGTTACGTCACTTGGCTGAAGCGTCGCGAAAATTCGGGATCCTGTCCGGCTAGATCGACTCCGCGCAGGAGAGTTCACTTCTTCGCCTTCGTCAGCCAGCGGTCGAGCTGGTTTGCGAACGCCTGCCGGTCCTTTGTGC
>DATKCB010000043.1:0-7207 GCA_035513495.1 Planctomycetaceae bacterium
GCAAATCCGAAGTCGATATGTGTCTCACGCTGTTCAATACAGCGGCGATGTTTCTGATCGTCTTTCAACCCGCGGGGCAATCCTGGAAAGAAGGCTTCGTCCGCTGGCTGGGTATCTTTGCCTTGCTCGGGCTTTCGACGATGAGCAAGTTTCATTACGGACCGGCGATGGTGCTGATTCCCTGCGTCCTGTTCTGGGCCGTTCAGCGACGCTGGGGAGAATTCAAACACACTTTGAATCCCGTCGGGTGGCTGCTCTGGCTCGGTCCGATTGGCGTGTGGATCGGATTGGTTCTCGCTCGAATCCCGAATGCGGTCGAAATCTGGCAGCTCGAGACGATCGGCCGCGCCGTCGGCGACTTGTCGACACGACCGATCTGGTTTTTCCTCGGTCCGATCCTCTGGATGACGCTTCCGTGGACGCCCCTCTGGTTGTGGGAAGTCCCGCGAAGCTGGCGCGCGGCCGTCCAGGAAGGTAATGCCAACGAACGTTTTGTGTGGTGCTGGTTGCTGGCACAACTCGCGATTGTCTCTTTGCAGCCCGACAAACATCCGCAGTACATTTTGTCGGCATTGCCTCTGTTCGCCTTATGGACGGGACGCCGACTCTCCCTGCTGCATCAGTCGGGGGTGTGGATGAAATATCGCTGGTCGAGGGCGCAGGCGGTTGTGGTTTCGGCGGGTATCGCCGCGATCTCGCTCGCGATCGCCTGGGTGTCGAAGGAAGTCTGGCCCTGGATGGGCGAATGGGGAATCGCGATCGGATTCGTGCTGGGAATCGGCGGAATTGCGGCCACCTGGTTCAACTCCATCGGCCGTCACGACCGATCGATCGCCCTGCTCTGTCTCACCGCGTGCGGTCTGCTGATTTGCGGATTGGGTGGGATTACTCCCGGGCGCGATCACTGGCGCGCTCAGGCCGAATTCAGCCGGCGCGTACAGACACTCGCGGGCGAACAGCCGATCACGGGCTACAAACTCTACTTCTCACCTCTTTACTATCTCGGTCCCGAGCTGCAGAATTTTGAGGAGGACGACACGCTTCGGAAACGGCTGGAACAACAACAGACACTCTTGCTCGTCTCCCAGGAGCGGCATCTCGAAACGCTCAAACAATTCGGCCAACTCGAACCGGTCACGACGATGACCGCAGCGGAACGAAGACTTGCCGGAAGCGATTTCCCGCTCGCCTGCTGGAAGTTGACGCGACGGGAGGCCTTCGAAATCGCCGAGGGAACCGACGCGCGCGTCGTGGAGTAAGAGTCCCGATTCGCGGCGCTGCTTGCACACCGTGCGCGGGACGGATAGCCTGTCGTCGAGAGATTTGTGTCTCGTTGAGAATTGGCGATCTTCTCGCGAATCGTATTCCGCCAGCAAACCGGTGTTATCTTGAGTTCGCCACTTGTATATCTGACGACCGTGTTCGTTCTGGGAATCGCCTCGCAGTGGATCGCCTGGCGGCTTCGGTTTCCCGCGATCATCGTCTTGCTCGTCGCCGGATTCGTACTGGGACAGGTGGTCGGATCGGAAACTGCGGCGATCATTCCCGAGGATTTGCTGTTTCCGGCAGTGTCGCTGGCCGTGGCCGTGATTCTGTTCGAGGGGGGACTCAGTCTGCGGCTGCGCGATCTGAATCAGACTCGTCACGCGGTTCTGCGGTTGTGTACGCTGGGTGTGTTTTTCTGCTGGATCCCCATGACGTTCGCCGCCAAACTGGTCTTCGAAAGTTGGGAAGTCTCGGCCCTGGTGGGAGCCTTGTTCGTCGTGACCGGACCGACGGTGATCACGCCTCTGTTGCGGCATATTCGACCGAAGTCGAGAGTCGGATCGGTCGCCAAATGGGAAGGGATCGTCAACGACCCGATCGGAGCGATTCTGGCGGTGCTGGTTTTTGAATCGGCGATTCATCACGGGAGCGAGGCGATCGTGATGGGGATGATCACTGGCGTACTCAAAACAGGTCTGATCACGCTCGCGATCGGCGGGCTGACCGCGTGGCTGATCGTGAAACTCCTCAAACGCCACTGGATCCCCGACTATCTCGAAAACCCTGTGCTGCTCGGGTTGGTGCTGCTTTCCTTCACCGCTTCGAATCTGCTGCAGAAAGAATCGGGACTGGCCACCGTCACGCTGCTCGGTATTCTGCTGGCGAATCAGAAAACCGTTCGAATTCATCACGTCGTCGAGTTTAAAGAGAATCTGGTTGTGCTGCTGATCTCGGTTCTGTTCATCGTGCTGGGTGCTCGTCTGGGAATCGATGATCTGAAAAACCTCGGCTGGGAAGCGATCGTTTTTCTGGCGATGATGATCTTCCTGATTCGGCCTTTTTCCACCATCGCGTCCACAGTCGGCACGTCGATGTCCTGGAGCGAAAAACTGTTCATCTCGGGATTGGCTCCGCGCGGAATCGTGGCCGCCGCCGTCGCTTCGGTCTTCGCGCTCGAGATCGGGCAACTGACCGAGACCGCCTCCCCGGAAATTCTCCGCGATGCCGAAAAACTGACCCCCGTCACGTTTCTGGTGATTTTCGGAACGGTCACCGTGTACGGACTGGGAACCCCCGTGCTCGCGCGACGGCTGAACATCTCCGATCCCAATCCGCAAGGAATTTTGTTTGCCGGTGCGGACCGTTTCGTTCGCGATCTGGCGTTGGCGGTTCAGAAGGAAGGTTTTGCCGTGCTGCTGGTGGACACCAACTACGAGAATATCTCGGCGGCCCGCATGAGCGGTCTGCCGACACAAACCGCAAGCATCATCTCCGAATATGCGACCAACGAACTCGATCTCGGCGGGATCGGGAAACTGTTCGCGATGACGGCCAACGATGAGGTCAATTCGTTGGCCGTACGGCAGTTCGCAGAGCTCTTCGGACGAGCCAATCTGTTTCAGGTGACCCCGCGTTCCACCGAAGAACAAAAACTTCGCGAGAGTGTCTCGGACAAACTGACCGGACGCAACCTGTTTGCGAAAGGGCTTACCTATCCCAAACTGTCCGAACGTTACGCGCGCGGATCGCAACTGAAAAAAACACATCTGACCGACGAATTTCCCTACGAGGAATTCCAGAAACTGTATGGAGAATCGGCGCTGGTGTTGCTGGTCATCGACGAACAGAAGAAATCGATTAAAACGCGAACGGCCGACGAGGAGTTCACTCCCAAAACGGGACAGACTCTGATCAGTATCGTCGCGGTTCCCAAGGAGGGCTCGCTCGATGACTCCCGTATCAATATCAAACCAGAGCTACCTTGAAATTGCGTTCGAGCGAACGCATCCGATCGGTTATGCTGAAGAAGCTCGCGTTTGTTGCGATGTTGTCTCCTTCCCTTCAGGAGGTTTGTCGATGTTCCGTCGCTCGTTTGCTGCTTCAATTCTGATCTTTGCGGTCTGCCTCGCAAACTCGCTCGGCGCGGCCGAGCCAGCTTCTCCCAATATCCTGTTCGCCATCGCTGACGATTGGTCGTTCGGACACGCCGGCGCGTACGGATGCAAGTGGGTCGAAACCCCCGCGTTCGACCGCATCGCCCGCGAGGGACTGCTCTTCGAACACGCCTACACGCCCAATGCGAAATGTGCTCCGTCGCGGGCGATTCTGCTGACCGGCCGCAATTCGTGGGAACTCGAAGAAGCCGCAAATCACATCTGCTTCTTCCCTTCGAAATTCACATCGTTCATGGAAGTCCTGGGTAAGCACGGGTATTCCGTCGGTTGCACCGCAAAAGGCTGGGGACCGGGAGTCGCGAACGACGCCGACGGAAAACCCCGACAAATGACCGGCAAACCTTACAACGCGCGGAAAGCAACTCCTCCGGCGAGCGGAATCAATAACAACGACTACGCAGCGAATTTCGACGACTTTCTGGCGGAGGTTCCCGAGGACAAACCGTGGTGTTTCTGGTACGGAGCGACCGAACCGCATCGAGGATACGAAAACGGCGCGGGTGTCAAAAAAGGGGGCAAGTCCCTCGACATGATCGACCGCGTTCCCGCCTACTGGCCCGACAACGACAGCACACGCAACGACATGCTCGACTACGGATTCGAAGTCGAACATTACGACCGGCATCTCGGCAGGATGCTGAAATCGCTCGAAGAAAGAGGACAGCTCGACAATACGCTCGTCGTTGCCACTTCCGATCACGGAATGCCTTTCCCTCGCGTCAAAGGACAAGCCTACGAAGCCTCGAATCACATTCCTCTGGCGATCATGTGGCCGAAGGGGATCGAGAACCCGGGACGGATCGTGACTGACTTCGTCGCCTTCAACGACGTCGCGCCGACGTTCCTCGAGGTCGCGGGTGTCGCGTGGGAGACCTCCGGAATGCAGCCCACCTCGGGGCGTTCCTGGAGCAGCATTTTCAAATCAGGTAAGTCAGGTCGCACACATTCCGACTGGGATCGCGTGCTGATCGGCAAAGAACGGCACGACATCGGCCGCCCGCACGACGGGGGCTATCCGATCCGCGGAATCATGACTGAAAGCTGGCTCTATCTCAGGAATTACGAACCCGATCGCTGGCCGGCCGGGAATCCAGAAACCGGCTATCTCAACACCGACGCTGGACCGATCAAGACACAGATTCTGGAGCTGCGCCGCAACGGCACGGCGAAAACGTACTGGGAGAAATGCTTCGGCAGACGTCCGGCCGAAGAACTGTTCGATCTCTCGCGCGATCTCGATTGCGTCAATAACCTCGCGAAAACGTCCGAATTTCGCAACGAAAAAGAGCGGCTCTCCAGCCGCATGATTCGGGAACTCAGGTCGCAACAGGATCCTCGAATGTTCGGCAACGGCGACGTCTTCGACAAATACCTCTACTCGAACGAGGGGACGCGAAACTTCTACGAACGCTTCATGAACGGAGAACAGATTCGCGCGGGCTGGGTCAGTCCCAGCGACTTCGAGGAACAGCCGATCGAGTAAACGCAACTCAACGCCCTGCGGCGCAAGCCGTTGGGGGAACGTCGCGCGGCCTGCGCAATCAGCGGGATCTTCGCGTTGCACGTACCCGCTCGAACCGATTTGGTTCATTCGTGAGTGCTGTGTGTCGAAAGTTCTCACGGCACTCCCCCGATTGCTTGCGCAATGGGGCTTCGACGGAATACACTTTTCAAGCCGTTTCGGGCATGAACGTCGGCATCATCACGCCGGTGAAACTTGCCTGTCCGCCGCGAATCTGGCCGAAGTGGAGTTCGCAGTTTCTGGCTCCCCAACTGTAAAGCGTCTGAGCAAGCGCGTTGCAGGAGGTCGGGATCAGCCAGACCGGCGTCTGCCCGGGATAGCGGTTCAATTCGGACAGGATCAGCGCCGCGGCATCGTCTTGCGTCTTCGAACAACCGGGACCCAGCATGTTGCTCGCGGGATCGTTGACCGACGCCAGATATCCCGAAATTGATCCGTCGGACTCCGCGAGAACCGAGATGCTCCAGATCCCTTCACGATTCTCGATGAAGTACCGCAGATCGTTTTCCCGCTCGATGCCGAGAAGTTGCCGTTCCAGTTCGACGAGACTTGAAAGATCGTCGAGCGTCGCATCGCGAACGTGATTGATTCGGGGCACCGCGACCGGCAATCCTTCCCGCGGGACGGTCAACAGCATGTCCTGAAACGAGGCATAAGGCACAAATCCCGCCCGGTGATACAGCGAATACGAATCGAGGTTCATCGCGCTCGAAACGAGACGCAGCGGTTTTCGTTCCCTGTCGGCGAGTTCGCAGACGTGCCCGAGCAGCGCCCGCGCGACTCCGAGTCCGAAGTAACTGGGATGCGCGTTCATGATCCCGAGCGAGATGTGAGTGGAACGGGGATGATAGAAACAGCTCCCGATAATCCGGCCGGTCGGAGAATGTTCGGCGACGATGCAGCAGCCGGGATCGAGATCTTCATACACCCGGCAGAACAGATCGGCTTGATCGGGACGGCAGACGAAGATTTTCAGATTCCGGTTCGCTTCGTACCAATAGTTGGTCGAAACGTGGATCAATTCGGCGACTTCAGAACGGTCGCCCTCAGTCATGGCGCGAAGGTTGAATTGGGGCATCGATACGTCCAGTATCATTTTTCGAGATGAAATTCGCTCCCTGCGCAAATCTGCAGAGCGGTGGTATCGACTAAGCTACTCTGCCCGAACTAGCAATGCGAGCACTCACCGAAAAGTCTGAGGAACGATACGGTCGGCAAACATCTTCATCTACGAATTCTTCTCTTTGCGTTCGAGGGTCTCGGAGGTTGCGGGGAGTTTCTTCTCTTCCGATTTCAGACGGCGTTCGATCTTCTTCGCGTCCTCGGCGGGCGGGAGCAACTCGGGCTTGATATTTCTCTCGCTAAGCAGTTGGCGGACATCGGCGTTGTTTTTGACATGCTCGCGAGTGATCGAAGCTTCGGTTTCCAGTCCATCACGTTTGATATTGAAGGTGGTGATTTCGTTGGCGAAATCCTTGGCCTTGATGGTGATGGTCGGAAGGAAATCGGCCAGCGGTCGATTTTGGGGAGCGCCTAGCGTTTCCTTCATCTGTTGCGTCGACTTTCCTCCGAATAACGCTTTGTCTCCTTTGCTGCGAATGCGGGCAAAACTTTGATTGTCGTGCAGTTTTTCAAAGATCACACCCGAGAGTTGCTTCTCGGAAAGTGTCAACTTTTTACGAGCTTCTAACCGTTCCACCTCGGCGATTCGCTGCTCGATGATTTCCTGCTTGCGGGTCTGGACAGCGAAGTAAGTCTGCGCGAACGCAATCGCATCTTTCGAGGGATCACCATTCTGAGCGATCAGATAACAGGCGTATCTGGTCAGCATGATATCATCGATTTCGCGCATCGCACTGGAACCGACGGACACCATTTTTCCGACGTCAGCAAAATGGTCCTTTACGTCGTAACCTGATGTTTCGCAAGCAATTCTGGCTTTCTCGATGACATGGACAAAGTTTTTCCATTGGGTGTAACCCAGAACCTCTTGAAGGTCGCGAGCGAGCCAGAATTCGATGCCCGATTCCTCCTCCGTCTGAACCAGCGATTCGAAATGACCGTGCAATTCGGCTATGAGCGAGTTTTTCATGAGTCGCCCTGTCTAAAGAAATACGATTGAATTTGTGCATCCGGCACACGAAATCTGTTCTTTTTTATACGTGAACATATCGTTGAATTCAACCCAGAACTTTTTGATCTCAGCACTCCTTACTGAGACTCGCGGGAATTCGTCAGCAGAGAC
>DATKCB010000044.1:0-3281 GCA_035513495.1 Planctomycetaceae bacterium
GTTTCGGTCTCCGCATCACACGATCAGCGAAGCCGGACTCGTCGGCGGTGGGAGCACACCAGCTCCCGGCGAAATCTCATTGGCCCATCACGGGGTCCTGTTTCTCGACGAACTTCCCGAATTCAATCGCCGTACGCTCGAAGTGCTGCGTCAGCCACTCGAAGAGAATCACGTCACGATCTCGCGCGCTATTGGATCGGTGACGTTTCCTGCAAGACTGATGCTGGTCTCGGCGATGAATCCGTGCCCCTGCGGATTCCGAGGCGATCCCAAACGGGTCTGCAACTGCAATCCGATTCAGATCGAGCGTTACCTGGGAAAGATCTCCGGACCGCTGCTCGATCGCATCGACATTCACATCGAAGTCCCGCCGGTTCCGTTTCGCGATCTGTCGGACAAAACCGCACCCGGAACCGACAGCGAAACGATGCGGGCGCAGGTTCAGGAAGCACGCGACCGTCAGGCGCATCGCTTTCACGATAACCAGGGCCAACTCAACGGAAAGATGCTCCCCCGCCAGATCCGAACGTTCTGCAAACTTGACGCCGAGGCCGAATCGCTGCTCAAGACCGCGATGGAGTCGATGGGACTTTCGGCCCGCGCCCACGACAAGATTCTCCGCGTCAGCCGCACGATCGCCGACCTCGACGGCAGCGACGATATCAGCGCGATGCACCTGAGCGAAGCGATCAACTATCGGACGCTGGACCGGAGCGGGTGGGTTTGAAGGGGAGGGTGGAAGAGTAGAAGGTATAAGAGTTGAAGAGTTTGCTGATAAGGATGAACGCATTCGATCCGAAAAGCGTGAACGCTTGCAACTTTTGAGGGAGGTGGATGCTCAAAACAAGTGTGATCGGGGAAAACACCAACGCCACACCACGGGCTTTTTCGAGCGCAACCGATCCTCTCCGATTCCTCTAGACTCGCTTTGACAGAAAAACTACATTCCTCGTCCCTCCTCCCGATTCATTCGAATCTGTCCCGCCCTCAAGGAAGAGTGTTATGCCATTCCGGCAAAAATCCCCCGCGTTTCGACGTCGATTGTGTCTCGTGCTGATCGGCTCACTGGCGATTCAAACGATTTCGTGCGGAACGATTCTGCATCCCGAACGTCAAGGGCAACGGGGAGGCCGGCTCGATCCGGCGATTGTCGCGTTGAATGGCGTGGGACTGTTGCTGTTTATCGTGCCCGGGGCAATCGCGTTCGCGGTCGATTTTTACAACGGTACGATTTATCTCCCCCCCGACGAGTACCACTATCTCCCCCCGGCTGAGTTCCGCGGGCAGTCTCCCGACGAGATGGAATCGACGGGCTGGCAAGCGGTTCGCGTCGATCGGGAGATTCGATCCCGGGAAGAACTGGAAGCGTATCTGTTCGAGAAGACCGGCCGGGAAATCGAATTGGATCCCGAAGTCACCCGCGTATCCGCTCTCAAAACACTCCCCGAGCCGGATCGCGCTCGAGGAAATCCGTTCGCGGCAGCGAATGAGAAACTGGGCGATTGGAACCGATTTCTGCCCGTACTCCCCGGCTCGAAATCCGGGGAATGACTCGACAACCGCGGAGATTTCGAATTTTCAGCGGCGCAGAAAAAAACCCCGTCAGGTACGGGGTTGAAGAGTGGTCAGGGCCGGGCTCGAACCGGCGACACCGGCCTTTTCAGGGCCGTGCTCTACCAACTGAGCTACCTGACCGATCGGGGAACAGCCACTCGAACCAGATGTCATAACGATTTTTAAGCCGTGACGCAAGACGACGGAAGTCCCTCAGGAACGGATTCCACAAAACGCTGCCGGGTTCGGGGAAGTTCTCCAGATTCTCCTCATTTTCTCGGGAAGGCTTGTTCCTGTTCCGCCAGTTTCAGGTCGGATTCGACCATCATTCGCACGAGTTCGTCGAAGCTGGTGTGCGGCTCCCAGCTCAGCTCCCGTTTGGCTTTCGAATAATCCCCTTGCAGGAGATCGACTTCCGAAGGACGAAAATAGTGAGGATCGATTTCGACGAATTCCTGCCAATCGAGGTCGAGCATTCCGAAGGCGATCTCCAGAAACTCCCGAATGCTGTGAGTCGTGTTTGTCGCGATGACGTAATCGCCGGGGGTGTCTGTCTGCAACATTCGCCACATGGCGTCGACGTAATCTCCGGCGAAGCCCCAGTCCCGCTTCGCGTCGAGATTGCCCAGATACAATTTGTGCTGCAATCCCAGCTTGATGCGGGTCGCAGCGCGCGTGATCTTGCGCGTGACGAACGTCTCTCCCCTTCGGGGAGATTCGTGATTGAACAGAATCCCGTTCGCGACGAACAGACCGTAGGCCTCGCGATAATTGACACTCTGATGAAACGCGTAAACCTTGGCGCAGCCGTACGGGCTGCGCGGCCGAAAGTGTGTCGTTTCGGTCTGGGGCATTTCGGTCACGCGTCCGAACATCTCGCTTGAAGAAGCCTGATAGACGCGCACCGGTTGTTCGCGGGCCAGTAACCGTACCGGTTCGAGTACGCGCAGCATTCCGTTGCCGGTGACATCCATTGTGTACATCGGGTTGTCGAACGAGACTCGCACGTGGCTTTGTGCCCCCAGATTGTAAATCTCGTCCGGTTTGATCGTGAGGATCAGGTGCGAGAGCGACTGGCTGTCCGACAGGTCTCCGTGATGCAGAAACAGTTTCGTCCCCGGTTCGTGAGGATCCTGATAGAGATGGTCGATTCGGGACGTATTAAACGTGCTGGAGCGCCGCACCATTCCGTGTACTTCGTATCCTTTGCCGAGCAACAGTTCGGTCAGGTATGAGCCGTCCTGTCCGGTGATGCCCGTGACAAACGCTTTGCGAGGCGTGGTCATCAGTGATTCCTGTCCGCTGGCAATTTTTGTAAGGCGAAAAGATCGATCGGAACGATTGTGCCAAGATCTCCGGCAAGAAGGGAGTCTGTTCGGCGATTTTCGTCTCTCCGAGAATTCAAAACGCATCTCAATGAAATGCCGCTTGTCCGCAAAATTCCCCCGGGAAAAGTACAACGGATCTCAAGTTTTTCTGATAAAAACTCATTGAGGTTTCGCTGCGGTACGTCAGAATGAATAATGGAGTATTTCATTCCACGATCTCCCACCTTGATTTCCCTCCTCTTTTTTTAAATCGGATTTCGAGATGTCCATTCGACTGACAGGATCGCTCGCCTGCCTGCTCTTGCTGTTCGGTATCTTCCGGGAAGGTGCTGCGCAGGACGGAGTCGATTTCAGTCGCGAGATTCGGCCGGTGCTGGCCAAGCGGTGCTTTCCCTGTCA
>DATKCB010000045.1:0-2325 GCA_035513495.1 Planctomycetaceae bacterium
ATATGAATCCTGACTTGAAGTTGCCGCTCGAGGATTGAGGGAAACAGGACCCTCGAAAAGCAAATTTCAGAGTTTTTTTACGTGAAAACAGACACTCCATCGACGGAGTTGTGTAGCATCTTTTGAGAGATGCCGTGTTGAGGTCTGCGCAAATATCGGGAATGATTCAACGAACTTCATTCCCCTCGTTCTCGCAGTTTCAGAGGTGCCGAGTGGAGAAGAACGCGATACAAAAGAATTTGCCCCGGATGGGAAACGCGTGGGTCTCGCGGTCCGCTGGGTTCCGTTACACGCTGGGGATCATGCTCTGGGTCGCGTGTTCCGTGCTGCCGATCTCCGCGGAGGAGCGGAGAAGCGATTCTCGCTCGCTCTCTGATCTGTTTGGAGACGTTCTCTCCGAGAATGCGCTGGAAATCTGTCGGCGCGCTCGGCAGCAGCCGCTCGAATCGCGATTTCAAACCCTCTTCGGTCACGTTTTTCCGCCTGAGACCGAAAACGTCCGCATCTCGATCGATTTTCTCCCGACCAATCCTTCGCCGCCGGTCGCGGAGAAAGATGGCTCTGCGAAATCTCCTTTACTCGCGACAGAAGCTCAGAACCGGCTGCCCTCCGGCGGTTCTCTGGTTTCACCGGCCCTCGAACTGGTCGAGACGGCGCGTCGCCTCGGAAAACTGGAGGAACTCCGTGATGAAATCAAACGACGTTCTCCGACAGGGATCGAACAGATCAAAGCCCGGGATGCCATGCTGCTCCTGGTCGTTGCGGCCACAGCTAATTTCGAGCAGTACGGGATTCAGTTGAATGAATTCATGACGCTGGTCCGGGAATCGCCGATCACCGATCCCGTTCGCGCGAGCGAGGTCGTGGTCGTCTGGCACGGAGTCTCACAGGAACAGACCCGCACGGAAATTCGCGATCTATTATTACTGCTTCGCGAGCAGATGAAGTTTGACGGTAACAGCCATCGAGAGCGAGTCAAGCGTCATATATTCACATTGAATCATCTTCTCGACGAACAACTCGTGCAGAGCGGCTCAACGCCTCCCGAACAGACCACCGGTGAGTCGAGCGAGTACTGGCATCCCGTCAGCCGCCGCACGGCACATACGCGAGGGGAAGGTTTTCCTGACCCGGCCTGGTCCGTGACCCCGACTCGCGCACGTCACATTTCGAGCCACGATGACGACTATCTCTATTTTGCCTCGCCTCTGCGGGGGAATTACGAGATCGAAGGAGATCTCACCACGTTCGGTTACCGGGAAATCCGACTGGCGGTCGGCACGATCTGGGCGGGTCCGCTGTACGATCACGAACGATTGAGTTGGGGCAACTTTCGCCGGGAGTTGCCGCACTTGAAACTCGACAAGCGGTTTTCAAACTTCGGAGAACATATGCACGTGCGCGTGGTCGTTCGGGACGGACAGCGTACGACCAGCATCAACGGCCGAGATGTCTTCACTTCGGCTCAAGGACCGAAGAGCGACCCCTGGGTCGCCGCTCACAGTCCCTGGCCCGCCAGCGGCGAGATGCAAAATGTCCGAATTACGGGAAATCCAGAGATCCCTGAGGAACTCGACCTGATTGCGAACCCCGATCTCCCGGGCTGGTTGCCGTATTACGATGAATCGGCGGGACAAAGCGGGAGCAACTGGAATGTTTCCGAGCAACGGCCCTCTACCTTGCTCGAACGGTTGAACCCTTTCGCTGACAGATCGACGCCCATCCTGATCGGACGCACGAGCAACGCACCCCGCGGATCGTCTCAGGAAAGCCTCCTGCGCTATCACCGCCCGATGCTCGAAGACGGCACGATCGAGTACGAATTCTATTACAAGGCAGGCGAACTGGAAGTGTTTCCCGCTGTCGATCGTCTCGCCATTGTCTTTGATTCCGATCGAGTCGGCATCCACTGGATAACCGATGGCAAATTCGACACCACCGGAGTCGATCCCGCGAACTTCCATCCGGTTTCGAACGATCAGCCGATCCCTCTGACTCCGAATGCCTGGAATCGAATTCGTCTGTCACTCAAGGGAGACAATCTCGAAGTCGCATTGAATGAACAATCGATCTTCACCCGTAAACTCGAACCGGAAAACCTGCGTACGTTCGGATTATTCCATTACTCCGACCGCACGACGGCAATGATCCGGAATCTTCGCTGGCGAGGCGAGTGGCCGCGAGAATTACCCCCCGTCAATCGGCAGGAACTGGCCGATCTCACATTGGAGCAAACGCTCGATCGCGGACCGGAGTTGCCAGTTGTCTTTGAACACGATTTCTCCCGCGGACTGCCGCTCGAAAAAATCTGGATCTCGGGAAAAG
>DATKCB010000046.1:0-18015 GCA_035513495.1 Planctomycetaceae bacterium
ACCGTCACCGAAAGCGAGAATCGCCAGAACCGTGAATGCCATTTCAGAATGAGCCGGAAACGCGAGCATTGTCGCAAGCACCGGTAAAGCATAACCGAGAACCGCTCCGGCACGACTTTCTTCCTGGGAACGTCGAATCAGACGGTATTGAACAAAAATACGAATGGAGAGTACCGCAGTGACGGTGAGCACGATCACGATGAGAGTCGGAGAGATCGGGTCTGCGTGAGGGATTGCCCACAGAATGAACGGCAGAAGCCCAGGAGAAATATGCCACAAACGGCGTCGAAACTCGCGATCTCCAAGTCGCATCTGCACGGCTTGCGTGAGACTCGGAGCGGACTGTCGGCTTGTTGTCTTACTCGTGGAATGACTTTGTCGAGGATCGGCAACACTGCTCATGGCGAACTCTCCCATTCACAAAGCATCTGCATCTCTCGTCACCAATCATAGCGCCAGATCAGAACGATTCAAATCGCCCAGTTTCAGAAAGATTCATTATCAAATCGGCGATTTATGAACGCCGATCTAGAATTCGTCAGATTTGACGGTTATATCGAATGGAGAAATGATTCGGATTGATCGGATGGGTTTCAGACCGAGGGGGCCGCAGGGGATTGCCCCGGTTCCATCTTCCGGGAATTCGCACTCGGTGAGACCCCGACGACACTTTGTGCGATGCGGCGAATGTCGAAAAATATCAGATTGATGGTGGGTACGACGAGCAGCGTCAGGATCGTGGCAAAGCCTAATCCGAACGTCAAAGTCACTGCCATGGGTATCAGAAACTTGGCTTGAAAACTGGTTTCGAACATGAGTGGCAACAGTCCCGAAACTGTCGTGAGAGTCGTCAACAGGATCGCTCTCAAACGCAGTGTGGCTCCCTGCACACTCGCTTCGAATTCGCTCAGTCCCAATGCGATCCGTTTATTGATGAAATCGACCAGAACCAGCGAGTCGTTCACGAGAATTCCTGTCAGAGCCAGCATCCCGATCAAGCTCAAAATCGTAATCGGATTGTCGGTGACATAATGCCCGACAATCGCTCCGAGCAACCCGAACGGAATCGCAGACATGACTACGAGCGGCTGCATGTAAGATCGAAACAGACCGGCCAGCATCGTGTAAATAATCAACAACGCCACGGGAAACGCGACTTTCAAACTCGAAAACGACTTTCGAAGCTCGTCGGCTGTGCCGAGATACTCCAACTGAACTCCGGGATAACTGAGTCCGATGTCCTGTTCGAATTTCTTTTGCAGATCGCCAACGATAATCGCCGGCGAAGTCACCGCCTGATCGACCTCCGCGTAGACGGAGATCGAGCGCCGCATGTTGCTGCGATGGATGGTCGTGTAACTATCGCCTTCGCTGATGGCGGCGATTTCGCTCAACGGGATCCACGCTCTTTGTTCGCCCGCTTGAAAAGTCGGCGCGGGAATCCACATCGATTCCAGATGATGCCGATTTTCTCGAAATTCCTCGGGATAGCGGACCATGATTTTGACATCCTCGCGATTCCGGGTGAGTCGTCGTGACTCCCGACCGTACATTGCCGATCGGACCTGATTCCCGAGCGTTGCAAGCCGGACTCCCGTCGCGTGCGCTGATTCATACAGCCGGAGCTGGATTTCTCTTTTTCCCTCGTCGAAATCATCGTCGATATCGAAGACACCCTGATAGGATTCGAGTTCTGATTTGATGCGGTCCTTGACTTCGATCAGTTGGTTGAAATCGCGACCCGTGATTTTCAGTTCGATATCCTTTCCTCCCGGTCCGCCCGACATCGCTTCCCAGGTGATCGAGTTCACTCCTGAACTGGTGGTGGACAAAGCGGAGAACTCGCGAAAGGCGGTCAACAATTCTTCGCTCGATCGCAATCCCGCGGTATCTCTTTCGTCGGCGGGCAGCAGCTCGATGATGATCTGCCCCAGATGAGGCTGGTCGTTGTTCCCCATCGCGCCGGCTCCGGCGAGATCGATCTGGCGAGCGACGAACATCAGTGCGTTCGAGACTTCTTTTTGCGAAACGATATATGCGCTCAGTTCTTCGAGTTTTTGCCGGGTATTTTCCGATGCCGTTCCCACCGGCATTTCAAGCCCGCAGACGACCGTCTCGCTGTCCATCTTTTGAATAAATTGGAATTCAACGATATTTCCCGCCATCAAACCCACCGCGAGGATCACCGAACTCACCGCTGTCGCCAACGTGACGTATCTCCAGCGGAGTGCGAAGCGAAGAAATCGCTCGTAATTTTTGATCAATACGTTTTTTATGAAGTGCTCCTGCGAATCACCGAGACGACTGAGAAAACGTCTGACAAGTCCTTTCGTGTTCGAACCCCCTGTGTCTGGGGAATGCTCTTTTTTCTTCAGGTGCGAGAGGTGGGCTGGGAGAATTACCAAGGCCTCGATCAGTGAAACAGTGAGCGCCGCAATCACGACGATCGGGAGTTCTCGCATGAAGTCGCCGATCTGCCCTTTGATGAAGAACATCGGCACGAACGCTCCGATGGTTGTGGCGACCGCAATAATCACCGGCCACATCACCTCTTCGGCACCTTTCACCGCGGCCTCTTCGGGTGGAATGCCCTCCTCGACGTGTCGGTAAATGTTCTCCCCGATCACGATCGCATCGTCGACGATAATCCCCAGTACGATGATCAATCCGAACATGCTGAGGAGATTGATCGAGGATCCCATCATCCACATCACAATGAAAGTTCCCAGAAAGGCGACACACAATCCGGTGGCCGCCCAGAACGCGATCCGCCAGTTCAAAAACAGATAGAGTGAGATCAGCACGAGAATCAGTCCCATTTTTCCGTTTCGAGTCAGCAGATCGAGACGACCTTCCACGAACCGGGCGAGATTGCTGTGTAACGCGACGTCAAAATTGTGCTGAAACGGTTCATCGCGGGATTTTTCGTAAATCGCGATCGGATCGGGTCGTCCGGAAATGATTGTAATCAGCTTGCTGACAGCGGGGCCTAGATAATGAAACGGTTTCGAATACCAGGGGGCTTTTGATGCAGCTTCGAATCCGTAAGGATCAAACGCAGCCCCCTGTTTTCCATAGATGTAGGCTCTCACCATTTGAGCGATCTGAATGGCGTCCTGCGTTTTGGTTTTGTAGACCACACAGTCCATCGAGGGGATCCCGTTAAAATACGATTCCAGATCGGTATCGACGAACGTGTCCTCGATTTTCGCGACATCACGCAGGTAGACTTTGCCGCCGTCCGACAGGGTTCGAAGCGGAATATCCTCGAGTTGCCGACCTTCCATCTCCTCGCCCATCGTGCGAACGGATAACGTGTTGCGATCTCCCTTGATTTGTCCACCGGAGATATCGAGATTCGTTTCGCGAATCGCGAGAGCGACTTCATCGAATGTGATGTCGTATTTCAGCAGTTGATCGGGAATAATCTCGACGCTGATTTCGTCGTTTCGCGATCCGTTCAGCTCGACACGGCTGATACCTGGCAACACTTGCAGGTCCTCTTGCAATTGTCTCGCCGCACGTTTCAATCCTTTCTCATCTCCATGACCAAAGATGGCCACGCTGATGACGGGGAGATTCGGTTCGAATTTCTTGACGACGAGTTTCTCGAGACCGTCTGGCAAATCCTGAACGGCGGCGACTTCGGTTTCAACTTCGCTCAACACGGCATCGACGTCATCCACTTCGTTGAGGAGCGTCAAAGAAATAGTTGTGACCCCTTCACCAACCAGAGACTCGACTTTTTCCACGCCTTCTATGTCGTGCACGGCCTCCTCGATTTTGATCGTGACCGCTTTTTCGATTTCAGCAGGCTGAACCCCCGGATAAATCGCCGAAATCATCAGTTTGGTCGGCCGGCTCTCCGGGAACATCTCCTTCACGAGCGTGACGGAAAAAATGGCTCCCCCCAGCAGCATGACGAGCATCAGCATGTTGACCAGAACATGGTTTCGAACACTGAATCGAGGCAGTGACATATCGATAAATCTGGGTGAAGAAGGGGAGAATCCGGGAAGTCAATACGGGTGAGTGAATCTCGATACGTTTCGTGTCTGTAATTGTAGAACAGTCGGAGAAACAGGACAGCCTCTGGAATGATTCAGCGGAATTCTATTTTCACATTTTTCTAGAATTCCTGACTCGAGTACGGGAATCGGTTAGAATAGTTTTTTTATGCGGACCGAATTGTTCCCAATACTGCGAAGAAAGACGATGGCTAAGTGCGATCAAGGGTATTTATGCGAAGTCTGCGGTGAGGAGGTCCCTCAGATCGAAAACAGCGATTTGTACCTTCGATTCATTTTGGGGGAACTCCCAGTCGGCCAGTTGCTTTCTGCACCCGAGCGGCATCTCCGCTGCAATCCGACCGTTTCGCAGTTTATCGTGGACGAACGATTCGAACCGATTCTTGCGAAAGGTCCGTTCAGCAAGGAGAATCTCGATCCCGACTTCGTCGCGAGAGAAGAAGCAAGAATCACCCGGGGCTGGTGCCGATTGCAGGAAGTCAAATCGCTCGGGATCCCGTTAAACCAATATCCGCTGAAAGAATGATAATCGTCTCATGCCGAATGATTCGTACTCCACGCTCGGACCTTGAACTTTTCACACCTTTCGTACTTTTCCCACCTGAGCCTCACCATGGATTCGATCTGGCCGCAATCACCCGAAACGATTCAACTGCTGCAGAAAGCGAAAGCAGGTGATGCTTCTGCCCGCAATGACCTGATGGATCGTCATCGCGCCTCGCTGCAACAGATGGTCCGGATGAGACTCGACCGCAAACTCGCCGCCCGGCTCGACAGCAGCGATATCGTCCAGGACGTTCTGATCGAAGCGAATCGACGACTCGACGATTTTATTGCTTCGGAGGGAATGCCGTTTCATTTGTGGTTAAGGCAACTCGCCCGCGATCGAATCATCGATATGCATCGCCGGCATCGGGGGGCTGAAAAACGGAGTGTCGATAAAGAACAACATCTGCAGGCGAGAGGATTCGGAGATCGATCCTCGCTCGAACTGGCGGCTCAACTACGCGATCCCGAACTGACGCCCGCCGCCGCCGCGCTCAAAAATGAGCTTCAGGAACGATTTGTGATGGCCCTGGAAGAACTCTCCGAGGAGGACCGTGACATCATCATGATGCGGAACTTCGAGCACCTGACGAATACCGAAGTTGCACAGTCATTGGGACTTTCTCAGCCAGCCGCAGGGATGAGGTATCTGAGAGCGTTGCAGAGACTCCGGCAAGTTCTCGGTGATCCCCAAGCGGAAGAGGAACTGAATTGATCGATCATGAACGAATCGAATACTCCTTCCGAACGCGTTTGCGAAGACCGCGATGAACGACTTTCCGATCTGGTCGAACAGGCGCTGGGAGCGATTCATCGAGGCGAAGAACCGAATCTAGCAGATTTGACGAAAGGACACCCGGATCTCGAGCAGGAATTGCGGGAGTTACTCGCGACCGCTCGACTCGCCGAAGAACTGGGACAGGCTACGGATCCCGAAACGATGGTCACTGTTTCAAGGGCGACTCAGTTTAACGAACCTCCCTCGGCCGTCGGCGACTACAAACTTCTGGAAGAACTCGGGCGAGGGGGAATGGGAATCGTCTACAAGGCCCGGCAACAGACTCTCGGCAGGGAAGTCGCGCTTAAGATGCTGCTCATCGGAGCGGCGGCGGGGCAGCAGGAACGTGCCCGGTTCCGTCAGGAAGCCGAAGCGGCAGCCCGTCTCGATCATTCCGCCATCGTTCCCGTACACGAGGTCGGAGAGTACGAGGGACAGATGTATTTCAGCATGAAATACATCTCGGGCACGAATCTCGCGAAGCGGCTTCAAACCGGTCCGCTCGAACCGATCGAGGCTGTCAAACTGATGATTCCCATCTGTCAGGGAGTCGCCGAAGCACATCGTCACGACATTCTGCACCGCGATCTCAAACCATCCAACATCCTGATTGACGAACAGGGGAAGCCGTATATCACCGACTTCGGACTGGCGAAACAACTTTCGTCGATCGGGGACCCGCTGACGGAAACCGGGGCCATCATCGGGACTCCTGGATATCTCTCTCCCGAACAAGCATCCGCCGGACAACTGGAAGTGGGGAAGTCGAGCGACGTTTACAGTTTAGGTGCAATTCTTTACTCCCTGCTCACAGGCAGACCACCGTTTCAGGGGGTAACTCCTGTGCAGACCATTCTGATGGTTTCCGAACAGGAAGCGGTACCACCGCGTGCGCTTAATCCGAACGTCGATCCCGATCTGCAACTGATCGTGATGAAGTGCCTGCAAAAACCACAGGACCTTCGATATCGGTCGGTAAACGACCTGGAGCGGGATCTGCAAGCGTGGTTGGATCACGATCCCATCTCGGCCCGCTCTTCCCGGTTTCGGGATGTTCTGAATCGCGCTTTTCGCGAGTCGCAACATGCCGTCGTGCTCGAGAGCTGGGGATTGTTATGGATGTGGCACGCGCTGGTCCTGCTCGGATTGTGCGTTGCGACCAATGTGCTTCAACTGACTGGAGTTGTCAGTCGAATTCCCTATGTCTTGCTCTGGACAATCGGGCTTGGCTTCTGGGCAGGAATCTTCTGGAACCTGCGACGGCGCTCGGGTCCGATTACCTCCATCGAGCGGCAGGTCGCTCACGTCTGGGCAGGAAGCATCGCGGCCAGTTCCTGTCTGTTCGCCGTCGAGGCGGTACTTGAACTCCCTGTATTATCTCTCTCTCCGGTGCTGGGTTTAATCAGCGGTACGGTGTTTATGGCGAAAGCAGGCATGCTGTCGGGTCAGTTTTATCTGCAGTCAGGAGCTTTGTTCTTAGTGGGGATCGTGATGGCTTGGATCCCCCAAACGGAGCTTCCGCAACTCGGAATCCTGCTGTTCGGGGTGGTGTCGGCAATCTGCTTTTTCGTCCCCGGCTGGCAGTATCATCGCCAAAGAATCCGACGGCTTCGTTAAAAAAAGAGTGGAAGGTGGAAGGTGGAAGGTAGAAAAGTGTAAGGTGTGCGGAATAAAACGCCACACATATGCGTTGCGCAAAAGCAGACGTATGCGAAATCGTGTACCGACATGATCGACCTGTTTTGTGTGGCGAAAACGGCACGTTTCGGTTGTGACATAGGCTTCACTACATCTAGACCAGGAGTAATTCGATGAAACCAAGATCCCTCTCATTTTCTGTGTTCTGTCTGTTGACGTGCTGGATGTTGTCAGGGTGCGGAGTGTCGTATCCGTACTACACTCTCGACGGCAGCCCCGAATCGCGAGTGGTCGTGATCCACCTATCCGAAAGCAAGACGGAAAAAGTTCCGGCGGGGACAGGTATGGGTGGAGGACTCGATCCAAGTCTGATGCAGGAAATCGATGGTGAGAATGTCGTCATCATCGAGAAAGGTCCCGCCAAAGTTGTCATGAAGGCCAACGGACCTATCTTTACAGTGAAAACCGTCGAGTACGAGGGGAAGACCGTGTTGTATCACGAACCGTTGCTCTAACTGCTCGAAGTCGCGAGAGGAGAGAGCGAACTCGTGAACGGACGGGTCGCTCTTCTCTTGCCATAATCGATCGAGCGGAAGACGGTGTCGCTCTTTGTCAAAACTGACCTGCACTGACGGTTTTCGGGTCAGACGGACTGATCGCGGCAGTCTTTGCCCGGAATAATTCCTTTTTTAAAGAGGCTTTGCGGTTGGGTTTCAATTTCGATTCAGAACCACTAGAATCCGCCCATTCTTCGACACCGAACTTCAGGTCGTTCCTCCGTGTCGGAGGCACCGTGGAGCGAACAATCTCCCGTATTCTCCGCTCCTGCGAAGTGTCTGGAATTCCGCGTTTCGAGAGTGTAGCTCAGTTGGTAGAGCAACGGACTTTTAATCCGTAGGTCCAGGGTTCGAGTCCCTGCACTCTCACTTTTTTCTTTCCATCTCACGCCAGGCAGCTCGTCGGGCGATTCTTTACCAGATGGCTTTGGGTTCGCTCGAGCGAGTTCAGGATTTCCACCACTCGGGCGTATTCTGGGGAGGAGTCCGGTCAGGACCTTTTTTTCCGTTAGGGTTAGGATTAGCTTCGAACGGATTTGCTTCAAGCTGACCGCGATCTGCGGATTCAACAGTCTCTCCCACGAACGGTGGGCTTTCTCTACGAGCTTTTGAAGTGGTTGGATCGTCCGCGAGTTCACTCCGTTCGTGAGTTCCCCCTGATGTTTCGATGAATCGAATTCCGTCAATGACCGAGAATTTTGGATCGGCCTCGGACTCGAGCTCCTCCCTGGAGACAATTTGGATTCGAGCCTCCGCGGAAGCGGGTTTCGCCACGATGTACTCGGCATTCTGAAGCGACGAACCGGGCTTGTGTGACCGATGATCAGAGTGATTCGAAATCGTGATTCGGGCGACTCGCGAATCGGACTCCGAAGGCAGCGGTTCGTAATTAAACTCGGGATGCGTGACCTGCGGACTCGAACGCCAGCCGTCGGCCGCGTCCGAGTGCGTTGCCACCTGTGGAGGAAGGACCTTGACCGATGCGATTCCAGAGGTGTCCGAAGTTGTCTGTTGGGCGGCCACTTCCTGGAACGGGTCTTTTCCATGAAACGGATCGTTCTCGGCGAGAGTGGTCGCGTTGTGACTGCACCCCGAAACGAGTCCGCAAATCACAAAGGCAGGCATGATCCAAGATCGATTGAGCATCTCAATTACTCCGAATAGTCACTCGTACAGACCGCTGAGTTTGAAGGATTGAAAACAAGCCATGATCGATCAACGAATCTCACAACTTCGTGATCAGGGGGATGCGAGAGGTCGATTGAATCGGGCGGGATCGAAGGCGTCAGCTCGGTTCTGTTCAAGAATTTCGCGAACGAGCGTATCTTCAGATGTTTCCGTTGAATTCGCGAAATGCGATCGACCTTGCAAAGCCGAGCGGTTTCCGCCCGACTCTGTGGACTCGGAATTCAGCTGGAGAGCGACCGCTGCGGTCCACAATTCCAGGCTGCGCAGCATTTGAGGCGCTCCGACTCCGGAACCGGAGAGGGTTTTCCCCACCCCCGCGTGGCTGTCGCTCGCTTTTTGAAGGAATGGACTCTGTTTCGGTTTCCCGGAACCGATCTGATTCAACACGGCTTGTAGGTTGCGTTCTGTGGAGAGGCGATTTCCGTTACCGGTGAGCCGCACGTAATTCAACTTGAAGTCGTTTTTAGCCTGCGCGTGATGGCAGCCCGTTTTCGCACAATTGTTCATCAAAATCGGTTGAATCGTGGCTGCAAATTCGCGACGTGTTTCGGGGGTCAGTCCCTCCAGAGATTTGGAAGGGAGAAATTTCAACCTTTCTTTCGGGGAGATCGAGGAAGCGGTTGCGACGGCTTGCGCTTCGGCGAGTTTATCCAGTTGCTGCAACAGTGAGATCGCCTCCTGATTCTGACGATCGAGAAAAATGGCTTTCTTCAGTTCGGTTCGGGCGTCGTTGATCAATTGATACTCGACACACCACTTAGCCAAAGCCGTATGATTGGTGGAGGTTTCTTCGGGCATCAGTTGGAGATACTTTTCGTACGCTTCGTGTCTGTTCTCCGCAGTCAGTTTGACCATCTTGAAGGGCACGAGAAACGAACCTTGTCCTGCTTTCACTGTGTAACCGCTGCCCGATTGCGTGATTTCCCCTTCGACGATTCGTCCCGTTGTCATCACGATCAGCTTCGGTGAATCGGAAAATTCCTGCTGGTTGGCGACGATCGGACGCGTTCCCGAAAGTTGCGTCAACTGCAGCAGATTCTGCAGATCCTGCGCGGCGGAGGTCGAGGTCAGACACAGACATCCGATCCCGACTGAAATGATTCGTCGGACCATGGAATTCGTTTCTGATTTTGTGAAGTGGAAAAATGAGACAGGCAGGAGCTTCGTGTCGAAACTTCTGGGAAGGGAACGGGACGATAGGAAACCACGAGAAATTCGTCAACCACGATGTGAACGTTGTTTCGCGAGTAACGGGCTGGATAGTAAGATTTACATTCCGAGAGGGGTTCTCATCGAGACCATCGGGCAGAGGTTTCAGCCAGAAAACGCAATGACAGTTCCCCCGAATTGTCTCGGGAATCTCGGGCAGCCCGATTTGAAACTGGTCCGCAGCTTATTGATCCAGATACTCAACTCGAACACGAACACAGGAAGCAGGTAAACCCCATGTCGCCGAACCGTCTCCCACCTCGCGCTTGAACTCCTCGGTGTACTTACGATTCTTTCGCTTCGACATCGTCGCCGCTCCTCTACGAGCAATATACGCTCGGGTGGCAGCGCCCACAAATCGTGGGGAAGTCCAGCTCAGACCCAAGCTTTCCGCGCGTGCATAAATCTCCGCCGTGATGGATCCTGCCGGAAAACCCAGTTGCCGAACCGTCACTTCGACGGTTGTGAGGTCGTACGCAGATTCCGAAGGTTCCCAGCCCGGATCGTCGAAAAGCATCGTTCCGTAAGCGTTCATCGAGATCGCGCGTGTTTGAAATTCCCGGAACAGTTCGTCTTTCGTCCGTCCACCGACTTCGACGGTTCGGAGGATCGTGGGGCAATCGGGATAGATGCTCTCCCTCATGAGACTCATTGCTCTGTTTGTTCCGGAGCTTTCGTCAGGCGTGGTATGATTCGGCCCGTTCGGGAAGAATACTGTCGGTATGCTTCTCCAAAGGTCTCCAACATCAAATGTTCTTCACGGGGGATGCGAAGGAAGTACATCGCGGCGAATGCCGGAACAACCGACCAACCAGCCAGCCAGTTCGCAAGGACCATGCCCTGTGCAATCGCCCACAACCAGATCGAGGCGTACATCGGATGCCGTATCCATCGATAAACTCCGTTCGTAACCAGCTCGTGATTCTCACGGATTTCCAGACTGACGGACCAGTTCTTTCCCAGATCCGAGTGCGATCGCCAAAACAGCCAGAGCGACACAACCATGGCCGCCACACCAGCCCAGCGGACGGGTTCGATCAGGGGATAATCGGCAAAAGAAAGCCAGGGCGTGAAAAAGTACAGCAGCGGCAACAGAAGCACGGGAGGAAACATCACGAACAGCAGCCACTTTTCCAGAGAGTCAAAGTGAGAAAGGGTCTTCTTTTCATCTTTCGTGAGATCAAAAAATCGGTGCCGAACGGCGAAATAGATCACCAGTCCGACGAAGAAGACCGCGTTGGGAGGCTGCAGGATGTTCATGAGAATTGCTGCCGAACTCGCGTTGTCTGGGAATGATCCTCATCAGAACGATCAATGTATCGTTGTGCTGCTCAGGCAGCTACTTGATTCAGAGCAAAGAAGATGGAAATTGTTCGGTGAATTCCCTGACGGGATGCGATGAATTCGCGTGAAACTTCTCCGCCGGCGTGCGGTCAATAGTCGAACGGATTCGGATTGACTACAATGTTCTCACGGATTGAAGAGACTTTTCTCCTAATCGATGCAGGAAAACCGGACGTGGAACTTCCCAGAAATCCCACTCGCCCCGTGCAGATCGGATCGGTCACGATCGGCGACGGAAATCCGATTGCGGTTCAGAGCATGACCGCCACCAAGACGACGGACATCGAACGGACCGTCGCCCAGATTCAACAGCTTCAGGACGTCGGCGCGGATATCGTTCGCGTAGCGGTCGACAGCAAAAAAGAGGCCGAGGCTCTACTCGAAATCCGCAAGCAGACTTCTGCGAATTTGAGCATTGACTTGCAGGAGAATTACCGGCTGGCGGAAGTCGTGGCTCCGTGTGTGGAGAAGCTGCGGTACAACCCGGGGCATCTGTATCATCACGAACGGGAGAAACCGTGGCAGGAGAAAGTCCGCTACATCGCGGGAGTCGCCGCCGGAAACGATTGCGCCATTCGCGTCGGGGTGAACTGCGGTTCGGTCGATCCCGCGAAGAAGGACAAGTACGATCCTGCCGATTCGATCTCGCCGATGCTGGAAAGCGCGCTCGATCACTGCGAGTTTCTCGACTCGATCGGTTTCACGCGGTACTGCGTGTCGCTGAAGGATTCCGATCCGGCCAAGGTGATCGAAGTCAATCGGCGCTTCGCGGAAGAGCGTCCCGACGTTCCGCTGCATCTGGGAGTGACCGAAGCGGGAATGCCTCCCGACGGAGTGATCAAGACCCGGATCGCGTTCGAGCAACTGATCAGCAAAGGGATCGGCGATACGATCCGCGTCTCGCTGACAGTTCCGAACGACCGCAAGCGGGAGGAGATCGAAGCGGGCCGGCAGATTCTGGCGGATATCGCCGCCGGGCGGGTCCGCTCGTTTGTCGACTTCGGACTGGAGGGATTGAACATCATCAGTTGCCCGAGCTGTTCTCGAGTCGAAAACGAGGCGTTCGTCGATCTCGCTCAGGATGTCAAGCAAATGACTGCCTACGCCAAGGAGCATAAGATCACGATTGCCGTGATGGGCTGCCGGGTGAACGGTCCGGGAGAAACGGACGACGCCGATCTCGGTTTGTGGTGCGCTCCGAATTACGTGAATCTCAAAAAGGGCGAGCAGGAACTGGGAGCGTATCCCTACGACGAGATCCTCGACAGGTTGCGTCACGAACTCGATGCGCTGATCGCCGAGCGTTCGCCGACGATTTAGACAAGAGAGCTGGGGCGTGACGAGTGAGGGTAGGACGCGATCCGAAATTGCAAAAATGATGAGTTTTGGATCGAGATCGATTGCAGGCCTCAGCCACGCAGATCCAATCAACTTCAACGAAAAACGGTCCTTCGGAATTTATCCGAAGGACCGCGATCGATCAGCAGATCGACGAGCAATTTTTTCAGCGTAAAGCGGCAGAGGATTGATCTTGGGACGGTTCAAAGATTCCGAAACCTGTCTGGCTTACTCGGAAGCCGGTCCGGCACAACGGATCAGGTGATCGTGGTCGATGTAAACCACTTCCTGAACCTGGTCGGTATGGCTGAAGGGAATCGGCCAGTCGGAGCGAATAGTTTTGTCGAAGTAGACGGTGCACTTGTAGTGGCACTTGTGCAGCCGAGCGGGTCCCACCATCGGATAGAACCGGCAATCTTCGAGTTTGTCCACGATCGGCTCGACCACGATGCGGACGTTGTTTCGCTGCGTTTCGGCGATGAACGCAATTCCGCCGCTGACGTCATCCGGCAATGCCCGCACAACTTCGTCAGCCGAGGGAGGATCGATGCAGAACAAGGGAGCGTGTTCACCCTCGACCGGATCGAGCACTGGCACTTTGGTGTACCGTTCTTCCATGTGATAAGTGTCTTCGATTTTCTGGCTCCAGTAGGTCGGAACCGGTACAAACGGTGCGACCTTGAAGTAGGTCATCCCATCCCACATGACTCTGGCAAAGCCGAACGTGAGTCTACACCCGCTGTTGCTCATTGTGATGACGCACAGCAGTGCAAGAGTCAGTGATCGACGAAGCATTTTTCCTGATTTGACCATGATTGTCCTCCGGTGACTGAGACCGGGAACCGCATCCCGACCCGGTGCATCCATTGCTCGTTGTTCTGCTTTACCGATCGCACTCGTTGTGCGATGCTGATCTGCGGTAAAGCAAATTGCCTGTGGAAAACGATCCAAGGCGTGCTCCTTCTTGTTATCGAACGGCAGGGACGGAGAACTTGTGAATATTTTCGGATTATTCTGATTTCAGCGATTATTTCTGCAGTACGCAGCAGCGAAGAAAAAGAGTTCTGCAATGAATGAAGCCACCTTTGGAGAATGGTAATTTTTACAAAGGGGTGATTTCGCGGGGATTGTTACGCGTACGCAGAGCGATCCCGGTCGGACGGAATCGGGACTCCGATTCCCGCGACTTCAATTTCGCCGAGCCAGCGAGACGCTTCGGGATTAAGAAACCCTTTTTTCAACGCGACGAACGTCACCGTCCGATTCGCCCGGACCGCGATTCCCAGCGGCAGGCCCGTATCGCAATCGAGCCCCGAGGGAACGTCCACCGCGAAAACGCTGGCTGGGGAGTCGTTGATGGCTCGAATGGCTTCCAGGTAGGGAGACCTGACATTCGACGCCAGACCGGTTCCCAGTAATGCATCGACGATCCATTCCGCCGTTTCGAGTCGCGATCGCAGCAGTTCGAGTTCTTCCGGGAGTTTGAGAGTGCGAATCGGGATCTGCAGATTCGCCGCAACAGTGGCATTGATTTCCGCATCTCCCGAAAGTTTGTCCAACGGCACCAGCGACAAAATCTCGACTTCGATTCCTGCATTCGCGAGATGGCGCGCGATGACGTACCCGTCACCGCCGTTATTGCCGCCCCCGGCAACCACGCAAACGGGGCCAGTGAGTCCCCGGCGCAACAGCGATTCGGCGGCACCGCGCCCCGCGTTCTCCATGAGAGCGATCCCGGGCAATCCCAGGGTGTCGATCGCCCAGCGATCGACCTCTCTCACTTGCTCTCGGGTCAGAGCGATGAGTGAATCCTGGTTTCTGTGACTTTCGGCGGGCACGGTCGCGATCTCAAGAGTTCGAGGTTTTCGCTTCGTTTCTCGATCGACTCATTGTGCGGGATTACTTTTCGATAGACAAGATGTCCACGATTTCCTGGATGTGGTCTCGGATGCGGTCGTAGGCGCTCAGGGCGTTCAGGAATCCGACGGTCACCTGGGGAGGCACGGTGCCGTTCGAGAGTTCGGCCAGATGTTCTCTGCGGAACTGTTTGATCAGCTTGCGAATTTCCTTCGCGAGCGGAGCAACCTTGAGACCGGCGTCCTGATTCTCGTTCAGGTATGCCAGATTTACCGCTTCGAGAAACCCACGGGTTTTCAGGTGGATTTTCAGCAAATGATCGCGCTGTTCGGGAGTGTAGCGGAGTTCTCCCTTGCGCAGCTTCTCGTCGTATTTCAAGATGACGACGATATAGTCGCTCACCGATTCGTATTCGTCGGTCAGGTGGATCTGCTGCCGACATTCTTCGGCAGCCGCGTGCGGAACGTTGCCCGCCAGCAGATCGGTCACGAACTTCGAGATTTCATCCTGGACGCTGTCGAAAATTTTCTCCCGTTGTTTGAGCTTCAATACGAGATCGTGGTTGTGCTCGTCCTGCTGGACGAGATCGGCGAGCCAGTCCATCATTTTGAGACAACCGTCGCCCATCTTGACGATTTCGTTCCGGCTCTGTTCGATGGCCAGCATCGGCGTATCGAGCATTCGGATGTCGAGGTCGGTCAGACGAGGCTTTTCTTTGAACGCCTTATCGGGAACCACCTTCGTCAATAATTTGGCGAAAAACGGAATGAACGAGATGAATGCCAGCGTGTTCGCTATATTGAACACCGAATGCGTCAATGCAATCTGAGCTTCCATCCGGCGATCGACCAGTCTGGGAAACCACTCCACAGCATAGTCCATCCATCCCACCATCAGACTTGAATACCACGGAAAGATCAGCGTGATCCAGAACACTCCCACCAGATTGAAGATGATGTGAAAATACGCCGCACGACGCGCGTTGGTGGTCGCCCCGATCGTGGCCAGATACGCGGTGATCGTGGTCCCGACGTTTTCTCCCAAGACGAGCGCGGCAGCGGTCTGGTAGTTGATGACTCCCGCCGTGGCGAGCGCGATCGTGATTCCGAGCGTTGCAGATGACGATTGCACGAGAATCGTCAGAATGCAACCTGCAAATGCGCATTGCATGACGCCAAAGTAACTCGTCGCCTGGAACCGCTGAAACCAGGCGTTGAAATCGGGTGTTCTCTGGATCACCGCGCAAGCGTCCTTCATGATTTCCAGACCGAAAAAGATCATTCCGATCCCCATGATCGCCAGGCTCCAGCTCCGCCAGCGATCCGATTTGGAAAACAGATAGATAAACGCCGCACCTCCCAGGAGCGGAAGTCCGTACTTTCCGATTTTGAGCGTGATGATCCAGCCTGTGATCGTGGTTCCGATGTTGGCCCCCATGATCACGCCGAGCGACTGCTGCAGCGTCATCAGACCGCTGTTGACGAACCCGACCACCATGACCGTCGTGATGGAACTGGACTGAATCGTCGTGGTCACGATCGTGCCGACGCCCAATGCCATGAAGCGGTTCTTGGTGACGGAACTGATCATTTTCCGCAACTGCGAACCCGCAACCGCCTGCATTCCGTCGGACATGTTCTTCATGCCGAGCAGAAAGAGTCCCAACCCCCCAATTAAGCCGAAAACCAGTTCTCCCAGACTATTTAAGTCCATTTGCCTCTAGCCAAAAGATGAAATGCATGTTAATAATTGATGAAGATGGATGATACCGAGACTTTTGTTCTATAACTACCGAAGGAACTGGTTCCTTACTGACCGATCGAGAGGCGAGTGATGAAATCCACCAGTCAATTCATTCCGGGGGACTGGGTCATCTTCCAGAAGACCAAATTCAGCACCCACCCGGGGCCTCGAGCCAAGAACATTCATCCCGCAAGACTAGGCGACCAATACACTTACACGGTCGAGAAGTTCTGGGTCGTAGAAGAAGTCCGCGAAGATGGCACGCTTCTGCTGAAAACGCGTACCGGTAAAACCAATGTGCTGCCGGAATCGGATCGGCGACTGCGAAAGCCGAATTTCTGGGAACGCCATAGGTATCGAAGCCGATTCGAGGCGATCGACAAAACTCCCGCGACTGAAAATTAGAATTCTCCACCACGTTATCTCCCGAAAATGCTGCTCCCGGGGGCAATCAGTCCGCGATCAGTCGGCGTTCGATCCGTTTGAGGTACTACCTCACGAGGACTTTGGCGGTCGTTTGATGATGGTGTTTCTCAACTCACCCAGGTGTCGAGTCAAGTTGCAGGAATTCGAACGTGAATTGGGTTTGCCAGAAACGCCCGAGTCAATACACTAAGGACGAAAGAATGACTCCGCAGGTCATCGCTTCACCTCTCTTCCCGCTCTCAATCTTTAAGGACTCGAATCGAAGAGGCTTTGTCATGGACGGATACAAGCAACTTTCACTCTTCCTCCTCTGCCTGGTGATCGCACCTCTGAGCGCGCAGGAAAAAACGGAGGAGAAGCCACCCGAACACAAGCTCGTTCCCGCGATCAAAATCGCCAGACAGAGCCTGGAAGCCGCCAAACAGATCGAAGATTTTACTGCCACGTTCTTCAAGCGGGAAATCGTGAACGGGAAGGTCGTCATTCATTCGATGTCGATGAAATATCGCCAGACTCCATTCAGCGCCTATCTTCGATTTAACAAGCCGAATGAGGGTCGCGAGGTGATTTACGTCGAAGGTCAGAACGATGGGAATCTCCTGGCTCACGAAACCGGGATTAAGGGGATCGTGGGGACCATCTCACTCCACCCGACCAGCAAGGAAGCAATGTCCGAGAGCAAGCAGCCGATTACCGAACTCGGACTGCACAAGCTGGCCGAACAGATGATCAAACAATGGGAATTCGAATCGAAATACGGCGAATGCGAATTGAAGTATTATCCAGAGGCCAAGCTGGGCGAACTCAAGTGTCTCGTCATCGAAAGCAGTCACCCGGTCCCCCGGCGTCAGTTTCCCTATCACATGACGCGGTTCTTTATCGATAAAGCGACGAAGATACCCGTGCGGATCGAACACTACGGATTCCCCTCGAAGCAGGGAGAGAAACCGCCGCTGATGGAGGAGTACACGTACTCAAACATCAAGCCGAATGTGGGACTGTCGGACATCGATTTCGATCCCCGAAATCCAAACTACAATTTCTGACTCCCGATGAGGATTCATTGTTCTCTTCGGTGAGCCACTGCTCGGAAAGGATGCCGTGACAGAACTGTCGGTGTACGACTCGATCGAAGCTTGCCGCGCGCATCTGGAGCCGTTTCGGCGTGCGGGACGGATCATCGGCCTCGTCCCCACGATGGGCGCGTTGCACGAAGGTCATGCGAGTTTGATCCGCGCCGCCCGAGAGTCGTGCGAAGTGGTGGTAGTCTGGATTTTCGTGAATCCCACTCAATTTGCACCGGGGGAAGATTTTGAGAAATATCCACGACCACTCGAACGCGATCTTGAGTTGTGCCGTCAGG
>DATKCB010000047.1:0-6033 GCA_035513495.1 Planctomycetaceae bacterium
AAACCACCGAGGCCGGGTTTCACCCTCGTCGAACTGCTGGTCGTGATCGCGATCATTGCCATCCTGGTGGCGCTGTTGTTGCCCGCGGTACAGCAGGCGCGGGAAGCGGCCAGAAGGACTTCGTGCAAAAACAATCTGAAACAGATCGGGTTGGCCCTCCACAATTATGCCGAGGTCAATCGGTATCTGCCACCCGGTGCGTCCATCGATTTGTCGGTGACCTCGACGGGAAATAACGGGTCTTGGGGTGTGCACGGACGGATCCTGCCGTACCTCGAACAGGGCAATCTCTATGAAAATGTCGATCTCAGCATCGCTTGGGATTTTCAGGCGGCGATCGACGGAGTCAAAATCCCCATCTACGCTTGCCCTTCCGATCCTAAAGCCGATCAGGGACGTGATCCCGGCGGCGGAAAGGTTCATCTCTATCCGACCACCTACGGCTTCAACTATGGCACTTGGTTCATTTTTAATCCGGCAACCGGACAGAGTGGTGACGGGTTGTTCTATCCGAACGCCAGCCTCTCGTTCAACAGCGCGGTTGACGGGACTTCGAACACATTGCTGGCCGCCGAAGTCAAAGCCTGGACTCCCTACCAGCGAAACGGCGGCCCTTCGCAACTGACGATCCCGCAAAACGCGGCGCAAGCCGAAGCCGTGGTCGCGTCGGGGACGGAATTCAAAAACACGGGACATACCGAATGGCCCGACGGGCGTGTACACCATGCGGGAGTCACCGTCACACTCCTTCCCAACACACAGGTCCGCTTGACGGCAGGTGGAGTTGACTACATGGAAGCCGATTACAATTCCTGGCAGGAAGGGAGGAATGGAATTGCGGGGCGTCCGACGTACGCCATCATCACCTCTCGCAGCTATCACGCGGGAACCGTCAACATCCTGCTGTTCGACGGCTCGACTCGCTCGCTGAGTGAAAACATCGACCTCAGTATCTGGAGGGGGCTGGGGACTCGCGAAGGCGGAGAAGTGATCGGAGATCTCTGACAAACAGTTACCTCACACACAACTTTCTCCCAGCAGACCGCTCGCCGGTCGCGTTTCGACGCGAGTTTCGTCTATGATGGTCGCCCGACGCCCCCCGAAGAGGCTACCTCCGAGATGAACCAATTTCCGGTCGAAGCTGTCCGCAAGAAGTTCCCCGCGCTGAACCGAACTCAGGACGGGGAACCGGTTTGTCATTTTGACGGTCCTGCGGGCAGCCAGGTTCCCCGTCGCGTCGCCGATTCCGTGTCCGACTATCTGCTGACGACGAACTCAAATCGGGGAGCACCGTTTCCCCTCAGTCAGCACAGCGACATGCGGCTCGATGTCGCGCATCTGACGCTGGCCGATTTCCTCGGCACCCGCGATCCCGGCTGCATTGCGTTTGGACAGAACATGACGTCGCTGACGTTGGCCCTCAGCCGCGCTCTGGCTAGAACCTGGAAACCCGGAGATGAAATCGTCGTCACCGATCTCGATCACGATGCGAACGTCACGCCCTGGGTGCTGGCGGCGGAAGACGCAGGTGCCACAATTCGTCGAATCCCCGTGCGACTTGAAGACTGCACGCTCGACCGGGACGCGTATCGCGAATTGCTCAACGCGAACACAAAACTCGTGGCTCTCGGTTATGCTTCGAACGCAACGGGTACGATCAATCCCGTCAAAGAGATGATCGCGGAGGCAAACACCGTCGGAGCGATGACCTTTATCGATGCCGTTCACATGGCTCCCCACGGCCTGATCGACGTGACCGACCTCGATTGCGACTTTCTCTGCTGTTCGGCTTACAAATTCTTCGGGCCGCACATCGGGGTGATGTACGGAAAGCGGGAGCGATTCGAATCGATCCCGCCTTACAAGCTGCGCCCCAGCCCGGAATCGCTTCCCGGCCGCTGGATGACCGGAACACAGTCCCACGAAGCGATGATTGGAGCAGCGGAAGCGGTCGAGTATCTCGCCGACCTGGGAGACCAGATCGCTACGACTGCGAGCAGCCGGCGGGAGGGGCTGATGGCAGCCTTCATGGCCATCAGCGAACACGAGCGATACTTGAGCGGTCATTTCCTTCAGAGACTGCGTGAGTTCCCCCAGTTGAGACTATGGGGAATCGACGAACTCGACAGGCTCTGCGAACGGGTTCCCACGTTTTCGTTGACATATCCGCAGGCGACTCCGGCAGAAATCGCGAAGAAGCTGGCGAAAAAGGGAATTTATTCGTGGCCCGGTAATCATTACGCACTCCCCTTCACGGAAGCGGCAGGACTCGAACCCGAGGGAACATTGAGAATCGGATTGCTGCATTACAATACGATTCAGGAAGTCGATCGGTTATGCGATTCACTGACAGAAATCCTCCCGAAAGTGTAAACTGGACGGGATTCCTCTGAAGGGCCACTGACGGTGCGAGAGGCACTGAAAGAACAATCTATTGAACGCCGAGGCCAAACTGCATGCTTGGAAATCTGTTTTTTCGCAACCGAATCGACGGTGTACTCAAGAGCTTCTACGGATCGACCTGGAAAGTCGCTGCCGCGACCAAAATCTTTCCCATGTATCGATTCCCGGATGTCTATCGTGCGGTTGAAGCATTGAAGGACGAATTCGATATCCTGAAACAGGTGACTTCGCGACACGATGAGCCGCTGGAAACACTCCTCTCGCGCCCGCCTCACAGCTTCGGGATCCGAACGCTGAATCTCGCCACCTCGACTCCCCGCCAGATCGACTACCAGAAATCCGAATACTTTCCGGACGAGTCGTTCTGGGTGCTCGAGCGGAAAGCAGACAAAAAGCGTTTCATTGTCCGCGTTCGCAATCTGTATCAGATGGCGAACATCGAAGTGGCCGGACACGACAATGTCGAACTGCAGGAGTTTCTGGACCATCTCTCCAGACTGGCCGACCGGCACAGCGTCTATCGCAACAAGGTCTTCGAGCTGCGGTTCGAGCCGTCCGGGATGGATTACGGCAGCGACTATCAACAGTCCTTCCAGATCCATTTTCTACCTCGACACGAAATCAACGAGGAAGAAATCATTCTCGAGGATGAAGTTCGCACGCTCGTCGAGCGGAACGTCATCGACTTCCACCGACGCCGCGAAGATTTGGCGAAATTAGGAGTTCCTCGCAAACGCGGATTGCTCCTGTACGGACCTCCGGGAAACGGGAAAACCTACACTTGCAAGTTTCTGGCGGGCACACTGACCGACGCGACCACGATTTTCGCATCGGGAACCGCACTCGCGAACATCCGGTCGGTCTTCAACGTGGCCCGGCAATTTCAGCCTTCGATTGTCGTGCTGGAAGATATCGATCTGGTTTACAGCGAACGCGAAATCAACCCCTACGCGCCACAACTCGGCTCGTTGATGGACGAACTCGACGGAGCCGCCGATGCGGATAATCTCGTCGTCATCCTCACCACCAACTCGATCGAACGCGTCGAGTCGGCCATCAAGGACCGCCCCGGGCGAGTCAGCCAGTGCATCGAAGTCCCCAACCCGGGTCCTCATCTGCGTCACAAATATTTGAAATCCTTGCTCAACGGGTTCAATTCGAAAGCCCTGCAATTTGACGAACTGGTCGAGATGACCGAGGGAGCCTCCCACGCCTTCATCAAGGAGTTCGTCTATCGCTCGATCCAGATCGCCAGTTTACGCACGGGGTCGTCCGAAAAAGACCTGGCTCTCGAAGCGGAAGATTTTCGCATCTGCCGCGACGAAATGACCCGGCAGGGTGGAAAGGCAGGCCGGTCGATTATTGGATTTCGAACAGAGAAATGAAGACGAGTAAGCTGTCGATTCTGAGCCTCAACTCCGAATCGGTACACTACCCAATGGCCGAATCTCCTAGAAGTCCATTGGGAAACGGTCTGCAATCTTAACAAGATGGTAATTTATGGCGACAAGGAGCTTCCGGATTTCCCGAGTTATTTCCCATCGATCATTGACTCGATGCTGGATCTCGATTATTGCGATGAAGAGTAAGATGGTGCTGTTGATGATAAGCCCAAGCCCACACTCCTCTGACAAGGAGTGCGGTCCACGGCTTGGCCGGCGCGGAAGTTTTATAAGCTGAGAGAGGGATTGTGCGGGAACGGAAGGGTTCAATTCCTCCGCTACCAAAATGTCGGGATGCGAGGCACTGAGTTTTGTCGCGCCAAAAATGTGACAGGTGCGGATCTGGTCTTCAACGAGAGGATCCATCAAAGTATGATTTTCGCATGGAACAACAGCAAAGATATTTCTGGTTAGTCCCCTTGCTGATCATGCTAATGTTGGCATACGTCGGCAGCTATCTGACATTGACTGAGAAGTCCATCGTTATACATCTTGGCCCAAGCACAGCTTTTAACCTCTCAGTGCGATCTTGCCGACACGAAAGGATGACCATCGCCTATCGCCCCTTGGCCTCGATTGAGGAAAGAATGATAGGCGAACAGGTTATGCTGATCCCCCCAGGTGAAGACCCGGCAACTCTCAGTTTTTTTTAGATTTGGAGTTTTTTAATCCACTTTTCAAATTAGGGGCTCTAGGCCGAACCGAGTCGCCTCCCCCAGACAAAATTCTCGTAAACCAACTGTCTACGCTGATTAGCCTGGCTTGTTTTAATCGTATTGAAAACAACTTCTCCGTTCAGATCAATCTTTATTACTGATTGTTTGGAAAGGGGATACGACGAACAACTCGGTCTGAAGGAGACGAATTCGCGGGCGATTTCAGTCCCTGAAAAATTGTCAGTCAGTTCCGCGACGGGTACTTGACTTTTTTTTTCTCCAACCTAATATGATCTGCGTATGAAGAAGCGGTGAATTTTCGGATTGGACTCAAAGGAATGATGGTCCGCAACACTGTCCTGCCCCGAGACGTTCTGGTCGGCTCTCGGAAATCTCGCTGTGACTCTTGTGTTTTGTTGGCACACCTGCTGAATACCTTTGAGGAGTAATTTGTGGCTTCCGGCTTTCCGACCGATTTCAAAGAGGTCGTCCGTTCGCGGACTAATCTGGTCGAATTGATCGGTGAATCCGTCCGACTCGCTCCCACGCGAGGGGGCGCCGATTTTGTGGGGCTTTGTCCCTTTCATCAGGACCACAATCCTTCGTTTCACGTCTATCCCGATCGCCAGTCGTGGCGCTGCTGGGTCTGTAACGAGGGTGGCGACTGCTTCTCCTACGTTGAGAAAATTGAGGGAATTTCGTTTTTCGACGCTCTCAAATCGCTTGCCGAGCGAGCCAATCTCGAACTGCCTAATACGGGCAATAAAACCGAACATTATCAACAGCAGAAGTCCGAACGCGAGCAGATGTACGTTGCTCTCAAGTGGGCGGAAGACAAATTGCACGACTGCCTGCTGCATTCGAAGGACGCCGCGGAAGCACGCAATTATCTGTCAGATCGCGGTTTTTCGATTGAAACCATCACCCGTTTTCGGCTGGGATATCATCCAGACAGTTGGGATTGGCTGCTGAAACAGACCGCCGGACGCTTCGAATTGCCGGTTTTACTGGGTGCCAGACTGGCTGCCGAGAAGAAGAGCGGATTCGGCCATAACGATTCACACATCTTCATCGATCGGGTGATTTTTCCCATCCATGATGCACGCGGGCGAACCATCAGTTTTGGCGGGAGGGTCTTGCCTGGCGGCGACGGGCCGAAATACTATAACGGTAATGACAGCGACTTATTCCACAAAAGCGAAGTGTTGTACGGATTTCATCACGCACGGGAGGCAATCCGCCGTTCCCGAACGGCGTTCGTGGTGGAAGGATACACTGATTGCATCGCCGCACAGATGGCGGGGATCGAGAATATCGTCGGAGTCTTAGGGACCGCACTCACGGAACAGCACGTTTCGACTCTCAAGCTGATTTCCGATCAAGTCATCCTGATCTATGATGGAGACGAGGCGGGACAATTGAACGCCGACCGAGTGGTTGGTAAATTTCTGTCGCAGGATGTCGACCTGAAAATTCTGACGCTCCCCGACGGACTCGACCC
This sequence comes from Planctomycetaceae bacterium, assembly GCA_035513495.1. Lineage (GTDB taxonomy): Bacteria > Planctomycetota > Planctomycetia > Planctomycetales > Planctomycetaceae > DATKCB01. Next base: position 6,003 of record DATKCB010000047.1, read on the forward strand.
GGCGGAGTATCTCGCCACCCACGGACTGGAC
>DATKCB010000048.1:0-6384 GCA_035513495.1 Planctomycetaceae bacterium
GCCAGGCACTGTGCGATGCATGCGTTGTTGGGTTTGTTATCCGGAGCAAGTTCCCAGACTCGATTGAAAGATTCGAACGCATCCTTGAATTGCCGCTTCCCCTGATACGACCGGCCGAGAGAAAACAGCACTTCGGGTGACTCCGGGGAGATCGCGACGAGTTCCGTGAACGATCCGATCGCCACATCGTAGTTCTGAGTTGACAGCGCTTCGGTCCCTGATCGGAACAGCCGGACTTCCAGCGGTTCGCGCGTCAGCATGCCGTACGCACTCGCAGACACCGCGAGCGAGGCCGCGAAGACAGCCGCAAGCACCGTCTTTCGATGTCGCCTGACCCATCTCCGCGAGCGTAGATGCAGCGAGTTGGCGTATTCGAGAGCACTGCGCAGTTCCGTCGCGGTCTGCCAGCGATCTTCGGCATTGTAGGTGAGGCATTTTTCGATGCATCCAGCGAGATGCCGATCGATGTTCGGGTTGAGTTCGCGCAGCGGACGGAAGCCGTCTTCCTGACGCCTGAGCAAATTGTTTGCAGCCTGTAGTTTCGGTTCGTCGACGGGAATGGAACCGAACGGATATCGTCCGGCCAGGAGTTCGTACATGACGACGCCGAGGGCGTAGATATCGGTTCGCTCGTTACTGGCGGGGGATTGACCGGCTTCTCGCCCCACGATCCGGAACAACTGTTCGGGAGCCATATAGGGAAGCGTGCCTCCCAGAGCTTTGTCATCTCCCTGCGTCTGAAACGAGAGATTGAAATCCATCAGCATCGCCTGACCTTGCGGAGTGATCAATACGTTCGACGGTTTGATATCTCCATGACAGACGTTTTGCTCGTGAGCGAATTCAAGCCCTTCGGCGAGCTGAATGCCGAGATCGATCAATGCATCCAGCGAGGTCCGTTGCCAGGCTGGTCGAATCGGCTTGTGATGTTTGGATGATGTTGACGGCGTCAAATCGAACGACTGAATAATCAGCCGGAGCTGCGACGCGCTGGCGGGGAGGGAATTGCGGGCGGTGATTCCGTCGATCAGATCGAGCAGCGTCGTGCGACCGAGGTACGGCATGCAGATGGCCGAGAGTCCGCTTTGTTCGTCGTGCTTGACTGAGAAGATGGGAACGATCTGGGGATGTTCCAGTCGGCCGAGAAACTCCGCTTCGCGACCGCCCGTTTTGCTGAGCTTGGAGACGACCAGACGCCCCCCGATGCCGGATTCGCGCGCGAGGAACACCCGCGCGAACGCTCCTCGACCCAGGTTGGCCGTCAGCTCGAGATCCTGAAATTTCTCGCCCACTTTCGGCCAGACGGGTTCGGTCGAATCCGCCATCAATTGCGGATTTTCGTGCAGCAACTGGTGGACGTCGATCAGGCACAAGAGTGACCGTTGGATATCGCGAAATCTCGCAGCAAATTCGTGAGCGCTGAGGATCTCCCCCCGGCCGGTTCTGCGGCAATATTCCTCGTAAGCCAGATCGAGAACGACCGATTTGTGTTGGCGAAGCTCGGGATGACCGGCCAGGATGACGCTGGCATCGAACGGCTTGTCTTTCGGCCACTGCGCGATCAGATCCGAAGCCAGTTTTTTATCGAATGCGAGACTCCGGGCAGCTTGATCGGTCGCCAGATTCACATCGGAAAATTGAGGCATCAATTCACCTCATTCATCGTCAGGTTTTTCAGGATGCGACGCACAGTCCGTTCGCTCACCTTGATCTGATCGGCGATCTCCTGCATCGTCGCACCAGTTCGGCGAAGTTGCAAGATCTGTTTGTAAACGGGAGGCATCTGGTCCAGCATCTGATCCCACCGCTCGTTCGCCATCGCTTCCGCGCTCGGAGAAGGATCGGGGCTGACCACATCGAAGGTGAGGGAACTGAACGCGTCACCCAGATAGCGTTCCCGATTGATGTCGTGTTTCTCAGTTTTGAATCGTTTCCGATACTCGTCTGCGACTTTATTGCCGGCGATACGAATCAGAAAACCGATCAACTCGTCTTCGGTATTGAATCGGGAAATTTGAGAAATGTTCGTGAAGAAGGACGCCCACATGTCCTGAACGAAGTCCTGAGAATCGAACTTCGTTCTCATTTGCCGGTTCAGTCGGCGGCGAACGGCAGCATAGACGCGATACTTGCAAAGTTCGAACAACTCGAACGCTGCATCTTCGGAATTATCCTTCAGACGTTCGATCAACTCATTGAAATGATCTTCTCTCGTTCTCATCAAATTCCGTCGCTTGTCACGTTTTGGCCCTTAAAACGACTGAAGCTTGCGAGCTTTTCAGTGGAACTTGAAACAGCCCGCCCAGAGACTCTTCGATTCGAGCGATCACCAATGTCGTTATCGCGTTCTTGTCACAGATTTGTTCAGTGAATAGTAGACATCTCGATCCGACTTCTTCAATTTGATGTAAGTCTAACACATGAATTGACTTCAGTACAGAAAATCCCTAAAAAGTTTTCCTGAAATAAACTATATACAAAAGATCACATCCGCAGCACTAAAATCGGGGAATTCACGGAGAAAATCGAGAATTTCGAGCAACCGATCTTGGGCTGATAACGCTGATTGAAAAAAAAGATCCGAGCAGGCATTTTATTTGCCCGCTTTAACCGGTCGTTCTCGAACTCGATCTTGTGACGATCAACATTTTAATTCTCCCCGAGATCAGATCGAGATCTCTCCTCTCCGGCAATCCGAAGAACACATCACGGCTCCCTACTGTCCGCAATTCCCTCGCAATCTTTCATCCGAATTTCCCATCTAATCGAACTATCCGTTTCAGACGTTCGAAACGACCTCTCTTGCGTATTTTCGCGCAAATGACGTCGAATCGAGTATTGAGATCTCCTGATCGACAGAGGATCGTGGAGTCCACCCGAAAAAAGTCTCCGCATGAATCATTCACCATCACAAGTCCGAGCTTTGCGCTCCGATCTGATCATCCTGCTCAGTCAGGCTTGTGAGCTGGAGCATTCTGTGGTCTGCTCCTTGTTTTACAGTGCCTGCAGCTTGAAGCGATCTCTGGGAGAAGGGATCACCGCTCGGCAACTCGAACTGACCGAACGCTGGTCGGCAGAACTCTTCGAGGTCGCTCTGGGAAAACTGTTGCAGTTCACGCAAGTCTGGAATCTGTTTGCTTCCGTTGGCTGTAATCCGTACCACTGGCGGCCGAATTTCCCGATTCCCGCGAATTATTATCCGACGAATCTGCCCATCGAACTCCTCCCTTTCGGCCCCGTTGCGCTCGACAGATTTCTGCAATCCGAAGTCCCCGACTGGAGCCAGGAACCGCCCGGTGTAGGACAGCATTCTTTCGGTGATTCCTCTCGACCTGCCCCCAGCTACCGTTCGATCGCTCAACTCTATTCGATCGTGTACGAAATCTTTGAGTTGATTCCCGAGGAGGAATTGCTGATCGGAAATCAGGACAAACAAGTGAGTTTTATGTCTGCCGGTTTATCGAGTCTCGTACCGGTCGCCGATCGGGTCTCGGCTTTTCAGGCCATCGACTTGTTGAGAGGAGGGCGCGCGAGCAGCGATGACTCGCCGAACGTGCGGCCAGGATCGAGCCTGAATCGCTCTCATCAGTACGACGTACTCCTCCGACTCGAGGAGGAGTATCGAGCCGAGCAGCGTCTAGCGAAGCAGACCGGCGAACGTTTCGACCTGGTGCGCGACGTTCTCGAGAATCCTGTGTTAGCGAAGGGAGTCGATTACAGAGTCCCCATTATCACGCAACCGCAATTCGATCGGGTCATTGTCGGGCGTTTGATTCAAGATCCCTATTCTCGCGAAGTGGCCCTGTTGTTCGAGCAGGTTTACGCGGTCATTCTCGGTTTGCTCCAGTACGTTTTCCGAACGAACTCGCACGATTCGTTCGAATTTCAGAGTTTTTCTGAAACCTCAGAAAAGCTGATTTCGCGCGTCCTCAAACCGCTGGCAGAATCGCTGGTGCTGCTTCCCGCGGGGGAAGCCTGGGGTCGTCAGACCGCCGGCCCAACTTTCGGCATGTCGCGATATACGCCACTTCATCCGAGCCCGAAAATCGCACTGAAGACTGTCGAATCCCGGCTGAGAGAACTGATTCTGAGCGCCGTCAATCTCGAACGAGACAAGCGAGTCCCCACGCAATTAACCGTGGCGCGGCAGCATCTGGAAGACCTGCTGACCGGACTTCGGGAGGAACGCGCTGCGTCGGCAGTTGAGGGAAACCTCGACACGTTCAGTGGTTGAATCGGGAAGAGACTGCATCCGTTTCGGGAAGCACACGAATTTCGTGGGGAGTCAGTTCCACATTTCCCGAATCATCCGTTCCCAGGGCTGCAACCTTCCCGGAAGGAGCAGCGAGGATGATTTCCCAGTCAGCCACTCCCGCGGTCACGCGTTTCAACGTCGCCGCCTGACCGTTGACCCGGACTTCCGTAATCTCGCCATTGTCGTGCGATGTACCTCGAATTCTCAATTGCTTGCCGTCTCGCAGAATCTCCGTGATGATCGTCGCGGGAGGTATATCGTCGATCGGATCGTGCAGTTTCGGGAATTCGACGTCCCTCACTTCGGCGGCCACCGACTCATCTCCCGTGAGCGGCGGATCCCGGCGATAGTCGTTTCCGTCGGCGAGCAAATCTTTCGCCCGCGTACTCACGACCTTGGCGTGGCGACCGGGACCGTAGTAATCGTGAATGTAAATCGGGACGCCCTGGGGCGTGCTGGGATTCCGTCGGGGACCGCCTCCCAGATTCACGAGGGGCCAGCGATCGTCGCGGGACCGATTTTCCACTTTGACCCCGCGGAAATGCGATTCTGCAGTTCCGCTGACGTTGTTCGCACTGATCTGAATCAGCGGCATCTGTCCGCCGTATCCGATGCCCGAAAACGTCAGACCGTCTACGGTCAACAGACCGTGCTGGAGGCTCTCGTCGTCGAGTCCGCGATTGAACGGTTCGGTACCCGTGCTTGCGATATGCAAATCTCGATAGACGTGATTCTCGAACCAGGGGCGATAAATCCCGTAAGCCGCGTGATCGATCTGGACTCGCTCGATCGACATTGTCGGAATCTGCGCCCGCAACGCATAGTGAACTTCCCACGCTTTCAAATCCGACAATTGATGCGGATGTTGAGTGTCGGGACCGACGCCATCGGTTCCAGCGAACGCATAACCGTACAATCCTTCGGTATGCGACTCGTTGTGTGAGAAACGATGAATCGGCAGCGTGCGGATATCGACGACTTCGGTCTTCCCGTCCGGCATGCGAACGCCCAGATTGCTGTCGAAGTTGCTCCGCTTCTGACTGTCGTACCGATAACCGTACTCGTCGTTTTCACAGGCAACATTGCGGACCAGCGTGTTCCGGCCGTTGGCCCACCAGAACGCGCCGCCGTCGTTCGGATCGAACGGCAAGACCTGCTCGGGAAGCCGTTTTCCCCGGTAAGCCTGCACGCCGAGATTGCGGTCGAACAGATTGAACACCTCGGTGCCGTCTTCCATGAAATAACCGTGACCCACGCTCTTGTAACCGATGCAATCTCGGACCAGCAGGTATTCGGTCCCGTGTACCGTGATCCAGCGATTGTGCGAATCGACGATCGCGGCGCCAAGCACCTGGCTGCCGCGCATCGTGTCACCGACCAGATGAAAATGGATTGCGTACCGACCCAGCAGATTTTCCTTGCCGAGATGTGCGAGCCGGGCGTAGCTGATTCCTCCCTGGCTGTAGGCGTGATACAGCGTATGTCCGCGAACTCCTTCGGGATCGGCGCTTTCGACGATCACGCTGCGCGATAAATTCGCCACTTCGCTGCGAAACTCGCCCGATCCGTAATGCTCGAATTTGAGCGGTTTGTCCAGATGCAGCGTGCGGCCTTCGATTTTCGTAATTTTCCGTTCTTCGGTGCGAACCGCGTCCGGTTCGTTGCGATACGAACGGCGATGATCGGCCCGCTTCGAGCCGGTGACGATCACCTCATCGCCGACGTTCCAACCCGAAACGTCTTCGGACAGGACGATCGCGGTGTCTTCGGCTTGTACGTCCTGTCCGAGTTTCACCCAGGTCCGACTCAGCGGCGAACCGTGCAGTTCCATCCTTGCCGAGCAGCAGATGAGAGCCGGAGCGTCCTTTTCATCGAAACCCGGGAGATGATGCAGGCGGATTCTGGCAGTAAACTCGGCCGGGATCGGTAGATCGAGCGTACCGACTTCCAGAGTCGGCATGGTTCCCGTCCGTGCCTGGATCGGTTCTCCCGCAAAATTGACCCCTTCGAAATCGCACGCGAATCCGCTTTCCGAACAGACATCGCTGCTTTGAACTTTGAGAACTCCGACATTGAGTTCGGTATCTCGATCGCGTGAGAAGCGAAGCGTTCCGACGACCTGCACGAGA
>DATKCB010000049.1:0-7992 GCA_035513495.1 Planctomycetaceae bacterium
CCGCACCAACTGGTGAGGAATGAAATAGCGGACATCGACCCAGGCCGACTTGTGAGACCAGATTTTTGAAGGGAACAAAAACCGAAACAGACCTTTAAGAAAACCGGATCCCTCTTGGCGGTTCTGTTTGAATTCCGGAGAGAATAAATAAACCGCCAGTGCGAACGCCAATGAACTGAGCAGGTAAAGCCAGTAGATTCGTTCACCATGCTGGATCGGATAGCTCAAGACATTGATCAACTGCTGTGTGAATCGATCGATGTTTGCCAGAATCTTATCCATGGGTGATGCCGAGGTCTGTCCGAATAACGAAAGTCAATTCCAATCCCGTAAGAAATGCAAGGGTGCAACGAATTTCATCGGCATCCAATAACCGAATGCTCAGACCGCAAATAGCGTCCCCACGATCAAGGGGAGTTGTGTTTTTGGATGAACCGAAATGTCCGACATGCGTCCATCCGATCGAAGACTCTGCTGCAAGGAAACTCCACCTCCGCAAGCATAGTACGAGGAACGTCAAACGCAAATACTTCCACGGAAAGCCACCATTACGACCGACACCACGGGATTCGATAATTCGTATGGCACTCATTACGCCGTTTCGAGCGAGATCGGTTCTCCGATCTGCCAGCGATTTCCATCGCGCAGAATCCGGCGATAAAGCGTGTCTCGCTCGACCGGTTCGCGTCCCGCCTCGCGGATCAACTGGTGCAGTTGTTCGACCGTCAAGCCTTGCGGAGTCTCGGCTCCCGCATCATGGTAGATAATCTCGTGAACAACAGTTCCGTCGATGTCATCCGCACCGTAGCCGAGCGAAACCTGAGCGATGTCCTCCCCGAGCATGATCCAGTAGGCCTTGATGTGATCGAAGTTGTCGAGCATCAGCCGGGAGAGAGCGATCATCCGCAAGTCCGTCAGGCCGCTCGGTTTCCGAATGTGCGAAAGCTCGGTGTTTTCGGGATGGAATGCCAGCGGGATGAATGTCTGGAACCCTCCGGTTTTGTCTTGCTGATCGCGCAGGCGGATCAGATGGTCGATGCGATGCTTTGCCTGCTCGATGTGACCGTACAGCATGGTTGCGTTCGTGCGGAGACCGAGTTCGTGGGCCGTGCTGTGTACTTCGAACCAGACGTTGGTATCGGCCTTGTGTTCGCAGATTTTGTCGCGCACCTCGGGGTCGAAGATTTCCGCCCCGCCACCTGGCATGCTGCCGAGTCCCGCGTCAATCATCTGCTCGAGGACCCAGCGGATCGGTTTCTTTGTCAGATGGGCGAACCACCCGATTTCGACGGGAGTCCATGCTTTGATGTGTAGTTCCGGCCACGTTTCGTGAATTACCTGAATCACGTTCAGATACCAGTCGAACTTTTTCAGATGGTGCAGTCCTCCGACGACGTGGATTTCAGTCGCGCCGACAGTACGGGCTTCTTCCACACGTTCCCGAATCATCTCCTCGGTGAAGGTGTAGGATTTTTCGTCGCGCAAATCAGCTCGAAAGGCACAAAAGTTACACCGATAAATGCAGACGTTCGTCGGGTTGAGATGGATGTTGGTGTTGTAGTAAGCGAGGTTTCCGTTTTTGCTTTCGCGGACAATGTTCGCCAGCCGCCCGAGTTCCTGCAGATCGGCCCGTTCGTCGAGATAGAGACCATCCTCGAAACTGAGACGCTTCCCCGCCAGAACTTTACTTTCGATGGATTGCCACAAGTCGGTAGTCATGGAAGGACTGGCCTGTATGTTCTGAAAAACGGGAACTACCGGGAATTCTAGACATTTTTGCGAGCGATCTCTACCGCCTCGCACTATCTGATAACCGAAGTTTATGGGGATCGATCACACTCGAACTCGTTCGTTTCAGTAATTTTGAGCCGCCGATCGATCCATTCGTCGTCGGTAAACCGTCGAAACAGCCAGCGCAGGGTATGCTCGATTTCCGCGTCATACCCGGAATCCAGAGCGGATTCCTCCTGCCACAAGATCCCCTCTAGCCCGAAGCGGACCGGCCATTTTTTCGATTCCGCAGTTTGATTCAAGCGGTCCATCACTCGCTTGGTCCACAGCACGCCGAACCAGTCCCGAAAGTCGAGCCAGACTCGCTGATAACCCGTTCGATACCGTAGCTGCCGGCGATATATGACCGGAGCCACGAGTAGCGTTGTCAGCAATCCACCCGAGACGATGATCCGGGGAACAAACTGCTGGTCTCCCACTTGAGGCAGAATTTTCGAGAATTCGGTGAGTCCGCACAGCAAGGAACCACCCAACAACAATGCCAATGGGGTAAAGGTGGTCCCGAAATAATTGCCCAGAATCATGACCAGGACCACGATCGCCCCCATCAAGGCGGGGCCTTCCAGATCGAGTGCTTGTTCCGGCAGATCAGAGAAGCCGGCCGCGATCGCCGGCCAGTTGAGCACCAGGATCATCGGCAGGACGATAAACCAGTCCCAGACCCTCGAGCCGGGACGTTTCGCCCCGAGAACCGACACAAACGGTGCAAATAACATCGTCAACGCGAAGTAGCCGATCCGGGATCGCCAACCCGCAGACAGACCGAACGCCTCGAGTGCGAGCATCTGAACCGTGACCCAGACAATCAACGCCAACATCATCCAGCACCAGGGATGAACGAGTGTGGTGCCTCCCACAATACGCTGCCGGTTTCGCAGCATCAGTGCCACGATGAGAAGTAGGGGCAAGGAAAAACAGAGATTCAGCGTTGCAAGCATTCCGTCTTCCTCATTCCTCCCCGTTTCCGCGAGCTCCCAATCCAAGAAACCGCTGGGACCGTCTCAGGTTATCGAATTGATGCGACCGCGCAAAGCGGTGTCGAACAAGGGGAGGGAGAGAAAGGCTAAGGCTTCTCGATCGGGGAAAAATCGTTACAACCGGAAAAAAACCCGGAGAGAGAAATAAAACCTTCATACGTCGCATCTTTTGCAGAATTCCCAGAGTTTCATGACCGAAACAAGATGATAGTTATCGTACGAAATCACTCGTGCGAGGAAAGAACTCCGAAATGTGAAGTCGGGTGGTCCGTCTGAGATGCACACAAGGGAGTTCCTCACGTTCGTCAATGAACTATTTTTGAGGAGAGAAGTCATGAAGAAGTGGATGAGTTTAACCGCCATCGTGTTCCTGTGCTGTAGTGCACAGGCGGATGCGGGACTGTTCAGCAGACTCGGCAAGCGCGGATGTTGCGAAGTCGAACCCAGCTGCTGTGCCCCGGCTCCGAAATCGTGTTGTGCACCGGCTGCAAAAAGCTGCTGTGCTCCTGTCGCCAAGTCGTGCTGTGCGCCAGTCGCCAAGGCCTGCTGTGCCCCAGCTCCCAAGGCTTGCTGCGCCCCAGCTCCGAAAGCTTGCTGTGCACCGGCTCCTAAGGCTTGCTGCGCTCCGGCTCCGAAAGCTTGCTGTGCACCAGCCCCCAAGGCTTGCTGTGCTCCAGCTCCGAAGTCCTGCTGTGCACCGGCTGCGGCAGCTTGCTGTGCTCCGGCTCCGAAAGCCTGCTGTGCGCCAGCCCCCAAGGCTTGCTGTGCACCGGCTCCCATGAGCTGTGCTGCTCCCACCGATTGCTGCGTGCAAGAAGATAATTGCTGCGGCAAGAAGCGGGGACTGTTCAGCCGTCTCTTCAACGGCCTGAAGCGGAAGAACCGCTGCTGCGAAGTTGACAGCTGCTGTGCGGCTGAGAAGACCTGCTGTGCGCCGGTCGCGAAATCTTGCTGTGCTCCGGCTCCCAAGAGCTGCTGTGCTCCGTAAGTTGACAGACTGAAAGTTACAAGGGTCGGCTCATCCCGATCTTGATAGCTGACTGCGAACGTGAGTTGCTGCCCGGTGAAGATTCCGATCTTCACCGGGCGGCCTCGCTCGCCACAGGGAGTTGTATTTTTCGAGAAGTGCTGCAAGCCAGGAGGGCGAGTCAGCACTTTTTCTTTTGAGCTCGGGATCTCGATGCGGACGGCGGAAGTTTTCGTCCCGACCGGGTATAGTTGTGGAAGGAATTCACCTTCGACGATGACTTTCCCGAAAGCGAACGCTCTTGAGCCACGACATCTACGAAAACCCCCTGCTCACCCGGTATGCCTCACGTGAGATGGCCGCGATCTGGTCGGCCCAGTCCAAACATTCGACTTGGCGCAAGCTGTGGATCGCACTCGCCGAAGCCGAGCGAGAACTCGGACTCGACATCTCCGAATCTCAGATCGAGTCGATGCAAGCCTCCGTCGACGACATCGACTTCGACCTTGCCGCTGAGTACGAAAAGAAACTCCGTCATGACGTAATGGCCCACGTCCACACCTTCGGGGACAAATGCCCGGATGCAATGCCGATCATCCATCTCGGTGCCACCAGTTGTTTCGTCACCGACAACAGCGAACTGATCATGATTCGATCCTCGCTGGAACTGATCCGGCAGAGATTGCTGATCGTCATCGATCGGCTCGCGACGTTCAGCGAACGGTATAAGGATCTTCCCTGCCTCGGCTTTACCCACCTGCAGCCCGCGCAACCGACGACCGTCGGCAAACGGGCAACTCTGTGGTGCTACGATCTGGTGCTCGATCTGGACGAACTCGAACATCGGCTGGAGACCTTACGGTTTCGCAGCACCAAGGGGACAACCGGAACCCAGGCCTCCTTTCTGCAACTGTTCGACGGCGACCACGCGAAGGTCCGCCGACTGGAACGTCTGGTCGCCGAAAAAATGGGATTCAGCAATCTCTGTGCCGTGACCGGGCAGACCTACAGCCGCAAGATCGACTCGCAGATTCTCGACGTGTTAAGCGGAATCGGACAGTCGGCGCACAAGGCCGGTAACGATCTCCGCATCCTCCAACATCTGAACGAACTGGGAGAACCCTTCGAGAAACAACAGATCGGCTCATCGGCGATGGCCTACAAAAGAAACCCCATGCGTGCGGAAAGAATCTGCTCGCTTGCCCGCTTCGCCATCAGCCTCGGTCCAAATGCCGAAGCGACGATGGCCACGCAATGGCTGGAACGGACCCTCGACGACAGTGCCAACCGCAGGCTTTCATTACCGCAGGCATTTCTCGCCATCGATGCGGTTCTGTTGATCTATCAGAACATTGTCGAGGGCATCAACGTGTTTCCCAAAGTGATCGAAAAACGGCTGAATGAAGTCCTCCCCTTCATGGCGACCGAAGAGATCCTCATGGCGGGTGTCCGAGCCGGCGGCGATCGGCAGGAACTGCACGAGAAGATCAGGATTCACAGTCTCGACGCTGCCGAGCAGATCAAAGTGCACGGTCTCGAAAACGATCTGATCGAACGACTCAAATCAGATCCCGCGTTTGCCAAAGTCAATCTCGCCGGAACGCTCGCTGCCGGCAGATACATCGGCCGCGCTCCCCAGCAGGTGGAGGAGTTCCTCGCCGAGGTGATTGAGCCGATCCGGTCCCGTTATCGAAATTACCTCGACTCCTCCGGCGGAGAGAGCGAACTCAAGGTCTAACAGTTGGTCGAATAGCTTCCTCAACGAAAAGTGACGTTCTCACCGCCGCACGTATTGGGACGCGAAGCAGAATCATCACGCGTCACGGCGATCTCCCCGGAAGGCGCTCCCGACTTCGCCGGCGCGCAGATCGAAGGCAGCAAGTTACTCGTTACGGTCAGAACGCGGGTGACCGGCCGGAAGACGAGAAAAATTCAACTTCTGTCTTCGAACGAATGACGCATCAGGAACCGCGTTAGCTCAGCGGCCTGCGAACACGCCTCACTCTCACGAATGCGTGAGGTGAAGCTCTGCCGAGACTTCATCGACCCAAGGCCGGGAGCTGTCGACAAGAATTTCCTGTCGCACGATATTGCAGTGAGCTGGGGCCTCAATGCCAATCTTCGCTCGCTTGCCATTGACGGAGACGAGTGTCAGCACAATGTCGTCACCGATTCGGATACTTTGTCCTGTTTTTCTGCTAAGCACGAGCATCTCTGGTTCCTCCTTGAAAAAATTTTCTCCTGTTATGGGGTCTCAGATATTTGCGGGATACCCCACCCCGGCTGTCATGACTCTGGCGGAATCGTAGATAACTCAAAAATTCTGTCAAGAGATCGGGACAACACGGGACCAAAACAATCTGAGCTGCCCGAACATTCGCAAACAGAAACATTTACGGACAAGACATTAAGGAAATCAGCAAATTTTTTTGAAATTCGTTCAAATAATCTTCCGGCCTCTCAAGGAGTCCAGTACCCAGATGACTTCCTCAGCAGCACGTTTTCTATTGTCTGTAAGCTGCCCAGCCCGCCTATTGTTATTGTGTGAGCATCGTGAAAGTTTGAAACCACGGTGAAACTGATTGAACGCGTTCTCGTACGCACCTCAATGGCGGGAAGTGTCCTCAGCGGAAGACTTCGAAGGGAGTGATCCCGACCCTGGATTTGGCTGAGGGTCTTGAGAGGGATGGGTGAGTGCCTGGCTAATCCTGATCGGAACAAGGAACGGAATCGATATGCAGAATACGCACAGAGTAAAACACGCACGGACAACCGATCATCGCCGGTAAACCCTGCAGCTACGAATCGAGACGATTCCGATCAGTACCGGAGGCGGGACTCGAACCCGCACGACTGTAACCAGTCCCGGGATTTTAAGTCCCGTGCGTCTGCCATTCCGCCACTCCGGCAAGGTGTTCCTCGGACACCGCCGGGAATCTTCTGGTTCCTGGTTGAGTCGGAAGAAAACGCATAGTATCATCTGAATTCTGAGTTGTACACCAGCGATCGAGGGGTCGTCCGCTTCACTGAATTCCAGATGCACTGCGACATCTGCACCAGCCGCCTGATTCTCTGCGGGCGGTCGAATCGAAGCGGCTTTGATTGGATTCGGCGACGTTCGAAGCGTCGCCCCCCGACGATCATGGTTTCATGCTTAAAGCGAACCCGGCGTTTTTGCCCAATCTGTTGATTCTGGGTGCTGCCAAGTGCGGCACGACCACGTTTTATTCGCATCTGAGAGACATGCCCGATGTCTGTCTGTCCGTTCCTAAAGAACCGTTTTTTTTCGAAGCCGAGTTCGAGAACGGGCTGAACTTCTATCGAGAGTCCTATTTCCCGCACTGGAACGACGAACCCGTCGTCGGCGAGGCGCGGCACGCGAACCTCTATCTCCCCTGGGTTCCCCCACGGATCCACCAGACGAATCCTCTGTCGAAACTGATCGTTCTGCTGCGGAATCCGACACATCGGGCCTTCTCGCACTGGGTACATCTTTTCAATGCCCGCTTCGAAACGCTCCCCTTCGCCGAAGCGATCCGCGCCGACTGGGAACGAATCCGCAGCGGAAACCGGTTCGAAACTGACGAGGAAATGGAGCGGCACTCGCAACTGCTGGCTCCCAACGAACAGGGATTCGCCGGCACGGGACTCTATCGCACCTACCTCGATCGCGGTTATTATCTGGAGCAGATCGAACGATACTTGAAGTTGTTTCCCCGCGAGCAGATGAAGGTCATTCTGTTCGAGGATTTGACCGGAAATCCCGGTCGGGTGGTCAACGAAGTGGTTCATTTTCTGGGATTGGATCCGCAGCGGAATCATTTCGTGAAGGATCGGTGGGACAACCCGGCCAATGTTCCCGGCTGGACGCGGCGGCTCTACGAACAACTCCGACTGTACCGGCTCGCCCCCGAATTCACACGGAGGATGGCCCGGAAAATATTACGCGCTCTGCGCCGAGCCAGAGTCGATCGAAAAACCTGGATCTGGCTGAGGGATCACTTTCGAGAACACAATCAGAAGCTGGGGGAATTCCTGAATCGCGATCTCTCTCACTGGAATCAACTCTAACGAAAGACCAACATTGACCGACACTTCGCTCGTCACGGGCGGCGCGGGCTTCATCGGGAGTCACGTGACCGACGAACTCATCACACGCGGCCACCGCGTCATCGTCCTGGACGACTTGAGCGGCGGCTTCACAGACAATGTGAATCCCCAGGCGAAGTTTGTGCAAGGCTCGGTGGTCGATCGGGA
>DATKCB010000050.1:0-5650 GCA_035513495.1 Planctomycetaceae bacterium
TCTCGATCGGGCTGGGCTGTGCGGACCGGACGGTCCGACGCATCACGGAGTGTTCGACCTGTCCTACATGAGGATCTTCCCGAACGTGACGGTGATGGCTCCGGGAGACGAACAGGACATCGCGCCGATGCTCGACTATGCACTCGGTCACAACGCGCCGATCTCGATCCGCTATCCGAAAACCGCGCTGGAAAAAGTCGAACGGGTCGCACAGCCGATCGAACTCGGCAAGGCCGAAGTCTATTCGTGGGGCGAGGATGGAAACTTCCTCGCGATCGGAGCCATGTTCCCCCGTTGCGTCCTGGCCGCCGAACGGTTGCGGCAGGAGGGACTCAGCGTCGGCGTGATCAACGCCCGCTTCGTCAAACCGCTCGACGGCGACGTGATCACCCGCGCTCTGGAAAGCGACCGATTCCTGATCACAGTCGAAGAAAATACATTACACGGCGGATTCGGCGCCGCCGTGCTCGAAGAAATCTCGAAGCGGCGACTCTCCGCCGATCGAGTCCGCTGCCTCGGAATTCCCGATCGTTTCATCGAACACGGAGACCGGGATGAACTGCTCGCCGATCTGGGCTTGGACGCCGACGGATTAATGTCGGTCGCTCATTCGATGGCAGAGTTGAACGAATCACTGATCGGCGAGTAAGCTGTCGAATCGCTCGGCGTTTCATTCGCCTGAACTACTAAATTGATTGACATCTAGAGAGAGGACTTGTCCGATGGTTGTTCTTCGTCTGTGTTGCCTGGCTGTGCTGCTTTCCTGCTCGGCGTCGTCTCTCGTGCAGGCTGAAGAGCCAGCGAAATATCCCGTCCTCTGGGCCATTACTGAGGGACTTTCCAGTCCCGAGAGCGCCTACTTCGACAAGGAGTCGGGATTTCTGTTTCTGTCCCAGATCGGCGAAGGGGGCGGAGCCGGGAAAGACGGGGATGGCTGGATCTCAAAACTGTCTTTCGACGGCAAGCTGGTCAACAACAAGTGGGTCACCGGCTTCAACGCTCCCAAGGGACTGCGCAGTCATAAGGGAACGCTGTGGGTTTCGGACATCGACCGCATTGTGGCGATCGATATCGCAAAAGGGGAAATCTCAAAGATCGTGCCGGTTCCCGACGCGAAATTTCTGAACGACCTCGCCTGCGGACCCGACGGCACTGTGTACGTCGCCGACATGGTCGCGAGCCGGATTTTCCGCTATCAGAATTCCCGACTCGATGTCCTCGCCGAAGGGGAACAGCTCGAACATCCGAACGGACTGTTAGTTGTCGGGGACGACCTGATCCTGGGAGCTTGGGGCCAGAACTTCAAAGAAGATTTCTCGACCGATCCGCTCGGCCGATTACTGCGCCTCAATCTGAAAACGAAACAGATCACTCCGATCACGCCCGATCCGACCGGGAATCTCGACGGTGTGGAAATCGACGGGTGTGGAGGTTTTCTCGTCACCGACTGGCGCGCGGGCAAAGTTTTTCACATCAGCGCTGAAGGAAAATCGAAGCTGCTGATGTCGTTCCCGCGAGGAGCTGCCGACCACGCGTTTCTGACCCAGAGCAAAACGCTGATCCTCCCCCATATGCTCAACAATTCGTTGACGGCGTACGATCTGTCTTCGTTGTTCGAATGACTGTACGAGCAGCGGAAGAATCAGTTTCCGTGATTTGATGTGATGCAATCAAGCGGTTTTCTTCAAATCGAGGAAGGTCGGTGTTTCCATGTCTCAGGCGAATGACCTGAAATCCCGCGCCCATCAGTTGATCGATGCGCTCCCCGATGACGCCACTTGGGACGATGTCATGTACATGGTCTACGTGCGGCAGTGCGTCGAATCGGGTTTGAAAGATGTCGAACAGGGACGAACTCTGATTGTGGAGGAGGTCCGAGATCGGTTCGGATTAGACTCCAATTCTCCGAATTAAACTTCTCAAATCTAACGCGGTTGACGGCGTAGATTTCCAAATCTTCGAGATGAACCTCAACCACATCTGGAGAAAACTCTCACGCAGAGCACGCAAAGTCCGCAGAGTTTTTTCCTTTGCGTCCTCCCCGTTCTCTGCGTGAGATTAAACTGTCGCCGAACAACTCTCGACGCTGAGATTTCATCCCGACCATTCGTTCTGTAATTCTTCCGTCCTTTCGATGACAGGATTCAACTTTCTCCACAAGCCAAATCCAACCCGACTCCGCACGCGTTCAGATACTCTTCGATCACGACGACTTCGTCGACCGTGTGAACATTCTTCTCTCCACAACCCATCGTGACCGTGGGGAGTCCCCGGCTGGAGAGATAATTCGCATCGAGGCCGCCGTTCGCGATCACGTGATTCGGTGCGAGTCCGAGCGATGATACCGCCCGTTCGGCTTCTTTCACGCAAGGTTCGTCGGGTGAAATCATGAATGAGGGGTATTTGACGTCCCAGTGAAATTCGCTGGTCCCCTGCTTGCCTGAATCGTTTTTGAGCGTTTTTGCCGCCCGGGTGAAGGCTTCCTCGACTGCTTTCAGAATTCGCTGCCGGAACTTCTCGTCGTGGCTGCGAACTTCTCCCCAGATCTCGCAGCGATCGGTGACGACGTTTGTTGCGTCGCCCGCATGGACGATTCCGAGATTGCAGGTCCCCCGGTTTCGGCCTTTGAGGACGAGTCCGTGCCATCCGCTGTTGACAAGATCGGCGATCGCCAGCCCCGCCATTCCCACGGCCGAGACGCCCCGTTCGGGATGAACTCCCGCGTGTGAGGCGATTCCGTGCAGAACGACTTTGACATTGTACGCTCCCGTTGCGCCGATTGTGATATCCGACGCCGATCCGCCGTCCCAGTTGAAGCAGAGTTTGGGATTTCCGAGATCGCGCAAACTGACATACCTTGCTCCTATTAAGCCGATCTCTTCCTGCACCGGCCAGAAGAAGGTGAGCGGCGGATGTGGTAATTCGTGTTTCAGGATCGTCAGCAGTGCATTGAGTACCACGGCCGCGCCCGCGCGATCGTCGCCACCGAGAGCGGTGTGTGAATCCCTCGGGCGAATCACTTCTCCGTCGCGCACGGGACGCGCTCCGACGCAGAGCGGAACGGTATCGAGATGCGCCATCAGTAATCGTCGCGGTGCGCGGAAAGTTCCCTTGAGCTGAACGATCAGATTCCCGCAGTTTCCGCCGTAGGGACTTTTTTCGTGGGCGCGATCGAATCGAATCGAGGATTCCGGCAGTCCCGCCGCGAGGAGTTTCGAGACGATCAATTCAGCAATTCCGGCTTCTTCGCAGCTTTTTCCGGGAACGGCAATCAGATTTTCGACGAGTTTCAGTGCCTCTGATTGATCGATCGACTGATTCAAGAGAGTTCTCCTTTTTACCAAAGTTGATTCGCCGCGAGCGCACGAAAAACGGGAGGAACGACCCTCCCGTTTTGCGTCAGATCAGCGAGTTGAGCTAGGCGAGTTTAAAGTTCCCCGTCTTGCTGTCGCTGACGAATTCATCTTTATGATACAGCGTTTGATAGACCACATTTTTGAAGTTTTTGCTGTTGCTCTTGTATCCGGTCGCGACGACCGCATCGTGAATTTCTTGCAGATTCATCCCTTTTTTATTTGCGGACAGAAGTTCGATAATCACCGCCCGCAGGGATTGAGCATTTTTCGGACGCCGGCGTTTCACGCGCTTCGAAGTTCCCCGGGTTCGCCCCTTTCCTTTCAGAACGCTGATTTCGGAATTGACTCCGTCCAGCTCTTTTTTGAGTACGGATTGCCGCTTCTGCAATTCCGCCAGACGGCTCTTTTGTTCTTTGAGCAGGCTCTCCAGTTCGGAGAGGGAAAGGGATGCTGCTTTCGCCATGATCGAGTCCTGTGAGTGGGGTTGATAATCGCCAAGATGCACTTTACATAGGAAGAAACTATCAGTGTCCGAGACAAATATCAAGCCTTGTTAATGCGAGCGTACATGAGGAAATTCAATTCATAGCCGAGATCACACTATTTCGCATGGTCATCTATACAGATCTGTGAACCGGGGAGTGGAAACTCAGTTATCACATTTCTAGCACGATGTTGAATGACCGCGCCTCCGGAAAATTATCCCCAGACTACCTGACTGATCATATTCGTGTTGGGATCGAATTGCGGTCGCGATGCGTTCATCCAACCGAACAAACCGGATTGATTCGAGCGACGACTAGAATCGTCAGCTCCAGAAGCCCGCGTTCGCTCACCTCAAGCAATCACTTCATCCACCACGCGTCCGTGAACGTCCGTGAGACGGAAGTCGCGGCCCGCGTAGCGGTAGGTGAATTTTTCGTGATCGAACCCCATCAGTTTCATGATCGTGGCCTGCAGATCGTGGACGTGAACGCGATTCTCGGTCGCGCGGAATCCGAATTCGTCGGTCGATCCGTGAATGTACCCCCCCTTGACACCACCTCCCGCCAGCCAGGTGGTGTAGCCCCAGTGGTTGTGATCGCGGCCGTTGATTTTCCCGGCGTTAGAGCCTTTCTTGGGCAGCTCCACGACCGGGGTCCGTCCGAATTCTCCACCCCAGATCACGAGCGTTTCGTCGAGCAGACCGCGCTGTTTGAGATCGCGAAGCAGCGCTCCGATCGCCTGATCGCACTCGCCTGCCAGGCGCCGGTGGTTGACTTCGATATCATCGTGGTTGTCCCAGGGCTGTCCTTCACCGTGCCAGACCTGCACGAAGCGAACGCCCCGCTCGACGAGCCGTCGCGCAATCAGAATCTGCCGCGCCTGCACCCCGGGTCCGTACATCTCGAGGATGTGCTTCGGTTCGCTGGAAACGTCGAACACATCGGCCGCTTCGATCTGCATCCGGAATGCTAATTCATACGATTGAATCCGCGCTTCGAGACCGGGATCGTGTCCGCGATTGTCGAGATGTTTCTGATTCAGAGCCTGCAACAGATCGAGCTGCTTCCGCTGTTGAGTTTTTGGCAACTGGTTATTCTCGATGTTCTGGATCAGCTTATTGACTTCGCGATGTTTTGTATCGAGATAGGTCCCTTGATAGATCCCCGGCAGAAAACCCGCCTGCCAGTTCTGGGATTCCTGAATCGGATAACCGCCGGGGCACATCACGACAAACGCGGGCAGATTCTGATTGTCGCTGCCGAGTCCGTACGTCAGCCACGATCCCATGCTCGGGCGAATCTGCCGGGCGTCGCCGCAGTTCAATAACAAGAGCGACGGTTCGTGATTGGGGACGTCCGCGTGCATCGAGCGGATAATCGTCATGTCATCGACGCACTCGGCGGTGTGACGGAAAATATCGCTGACCGGAATCCCGCTCTGGCCGTATTGGCGAAACGTATAAGGACTCCGAAACGCCGCCCCGGTCGGACGCTCGGTCCGCAGATTGTCGATCGGCAGCTTTTTTCCGTGATACTTGTCGAGCAGCGGCTTCGGGTCGAACGTATCGACGTGCGATGGACCGCCGTTCATAAACAGATGGATGACCCGTTTGGCGGTCGGAGGAAAGTGCGGCCCCTTCGGCGCGAGCGGATTCGTCGCAGCCGCTTCCAGCGTATTCCGGACCGAACCGGTTTCCGCGAGAAGCTGAGCGAACATCAGTCCCCCCATCCCGATTCCGCACCGTTGCAGAAGCGTGCGGCGGTCGATGAAAGGAGAAGGCGGAGTCTGTGTGGAGTCTGTCATGGCGA
>DATKCB010000051.1:0-2949 GCA_035513495.1 Planctomycetaceae bacterium
CCGCTCACGAGCATCTCGATGGTGGCCGAGTCGATCCTGTTGCGGAAGGAACAACTGCTCGGACATCTCACTCCCGAAGAGCGGGCCGATCTGGAAGAAGATCTGGAGATTCTCCGCACCGAACCGCAGCAGTGCCGCACAATCACAAGAAAACTGCTGGAGTTCGCGCGGGGAGAAGGAACCGAGCGGACCCGGTTCGATCTGGCGGAAGTCGTGCGGGAAGTCCTGCACATGGTCGGGCATCTCGGAAAGTACCGCTCCTACAAATTGCAGTTCGATTGCGATTCTCCGTGCGCGATCGAAGCGAACCGCTCGGAGATCAAACAGGTCATCCTGAACCTCGTGGCGAACGGAATGGAAGCGATGGAGGAACGGGGAACTTTGACGGTGGAATTGCAGGAATCGACCGATCAGGTGGAACTGCGCATCAGAGACGAAGGCTTCGGCATGACCCGCGACGTGATCGAGCACCTGTTCGAGCCGTTTTATACGCACAACAAACCGGGCAAGGGGACTGGCATCGGTCTGGCGATCACGCACCGTATCATCGCCGAACACGGCGGAACGATCGAAGCCAAAAGCGCCGGTCCGCGGGAGGGGAGCACGTTCCACGTTCATCTGCTGCGAAAAGCAAAAGCCCGGCAAGCCGCCTGAAAGAATCTCATCCTCGAAGTTTGGTCCCGATGGCAAACACAACGATTCCGACGATGGTCAAGGCGGGCATATAGATCAGGCGGAAACCGAAGTTCAACTGCCAGATGATGAGCAGCGGCAGGAACACCAGTGCGAGAAATTGCAGTGTGATTCCGATGCGGTATTTCATGAGTCCAAAGAAAGACGCGCGAGCAACAGCTCGCGCGTCTCCCGATTGAAATTTATCATTAAAGCCCCACGGCGCAAGCCGTTGGGAAAAACGTCGATCTGCGATGAAGACTCGCTCGCTGACACCGTGCGAGTCAACATCTCACCTCCCGATCGCTACTCCGCAAATTTGCTCAGTTCGTACTCCATGGTTCCGAGATCGGCGGAGCCGTTTTTGATTTTGATCTTCAACGACTTTTCGAGCCAGCCGGAGCGTTCGTGATTGATGCAGAACTCGTACTCGCCGTCGGGGAGACCTGCGGTGTCGAGGGTGAACTCACCTTTTTTGTTCGTCATGCCCGCGTAGGGATGATCGACGATCAGCCACCGCGCTTCCATCCAGGAGTGGATGTCGCAATTGACCTTGATCGGCACGGGTTCCGGGCCGTCGAATTTGACTTCCACGCCTTTGCCCTCGGGGGTGTTGGCGGCCATCAGCACGTTCATCGCATCGCCCCGAATCGGGTTTGTATGCAGATTATGCGAGCAATTGTCGGAGGAGATCACTTCCACGTACTGATCGGTCCGCACGATCATCGCGTGGGGAATAAACCGGCAGTTTTTCTGATCCATGAGGAGTTTTGTTTGTGCTGGAGGATCGAACTCTACTCCGACAGGTTTCTTCTTCATGAAAATGAAGACGTTGGCGATTCCGTTGTTGTCCGGATTCACGATCAGATCTTCTTTGTACAAGTCGATCGCGGCGCAGACTTCGGCATCCCTGATGTCGGCCCCCTTTTTGATCGCGATTTCTTTGGAGGGAACGTTCCCTTTGAGGACGATTTTTCCTTTGATCTCGCCCGCCGACAGAGTGAATGTCATCAGGCAAGCGGCCAGACCGGCGAGAATGGGGGAGGTTTTCATGGTGGGTTCCTCTCTGCTGTTGAGAATGGACAGGTGCGGCTTCGAGAGCCAGGGAGGGAAGGAGCGGGGGTCTATTTCCGCCCAGTCATTGTAAGACTTCGCCCCCTGCGGGAAAAGCATCCGACGGAAATTCCCGGTGTAAAGTGACGAATTGTCGTCTCACGGTTCTGATTTTCCGGGAAATTATTGATTCCTGCGTTCGACTTCGGCAAAATCGCAAAATTCTGTATTTATGAACACGACAATCGACTCTCGCGCTACTCGGACCAAAATGCTCGCCAAACTTTACACCTACTCGCTGTTCGGAATCGAAGCCAAGCCCGTCGAGGTCGAGGTTGATATTTCGCCCGGAGCGATCCCGAAGACGATCCTCGTCGGTCTCGCCGAAGCGGCCGTCAAGGAAAGCACGCACCGCATCGAACGGGCGCTCGTCAACAGCGGATACCACCGTCCGATGGATCGGATCGTGATCAATCTCTCTCCGGCCGATCTTCCGAAAGAAGCCGCCTCGTTCGATCTGCCGATCGCGCTTGGCATGCTGACCGCCAGCGGTCAACTCGATTCGCAGCGGTTTCATGATTTTGCCGCAGTGGGAGAACTCGCGCTGGATGGCCGACTGCGCCCGATCAAAGGTGCGCTGTCGATGGCACTCTCCGCCCGCGAGCAGAAAAAGACCGGCATCGTCGTGCCGGTCGCCAACGCCCGCGAAACGGCGGCCGTGGAAGGTCTGCAAATCTTCGCGGTCGATTCGCTGGCCGAAGCGGTCGGCTTCTACTCCGGTCAGCTTGAGATGTCCCCCGTGGAATTCAGTTGGGATACGGCGTTGACCGAGCACGGACGCTACCCGGTCGATTACTCCGACGTAAAAGGGCAGGAACAGGCCAAACGCGCCGTCACCGTCGCCGCGGCGGGAGCGCATCATCTGCTGATGATCGGATCGCCGGGTACGGGAAAGACGCTGCTCGCCTCGCGTCTGGGAACGATCCTTCCTCCGCTGACGGTGCAGGAAAGTCTCGAAACGACGCGGATCTATTCGGCGGTCGGCCGCCTGAAGGCGAACGAGTCGCTGGTCCTCTTGCGGCCGTTTCGGTCTCCGCATCACACGATCAGCGAAGCCGGACTCGTCGGCGGTGGGAGCACACCAGCTCCCGGCGAAATCTCATTGGCCCATCACGGGGTCCTGTTTCTCGACGAACTTCCCGAATTCAATCGCCGTACGCTCGA
>DATKCB010000052.1:0-3088 GCA_035513495.1 Planctomycetaceae bacterium
CCTTGCAGCACTTCGACGTCGAACTCCCCCGGCCTGTTCACCTGAAAGTCCCACGACACCGTGTCTTCCGGATGAATCCAGTACCCGATGGTGTTCTTTTCGGGACGAGGTTCGTACTGAACCTTGATTCCGTGAATCGTCACGTCCCGCGCATGACAGACAATCTCACCGCTCGCCTGCTGGACGATCGGTTGTCCCTCAGGAGCAGGCCGCAGCACGACCGACTTCAGATTCATCAAGGCCGCTCCGGTCTTACGCATTCCGAACACCGCGAGCGAGTATTTCCCCTGTGCGGGAATCTTGATCGATCCCACTTCGAGAGTTCGATAGCGATACCAGCTCCCGGTCCCCCGCAGTTTTTTGGAAAGCTTCGATTCACCGAGTTCGAGACTGACCTCAGATTCCGCTTCTCCGTCGAGCGAATAAGTGACCTCGGCCGTATACGTCCCCGGTCGCGTCGCTTCATACTCCCAGACGACACGGTCGTCGAGGTTCGTCCAGAACCCGATGCGATGATTCCCCGGATGCGATTCGAGTTTCGCGTTGGACCCCTCAACCTTGGCATCGGCCGCAGTGAAAAAGATCCGCCCATCCGGCTGCTGCCCGCTTTGCGTAGAGGACTCGACGAAGAGTACCTTTCCAACAACGGCGTCGAACGTCCCCGAAAATTCAATCCGCGCTTCGGTCGCATCATTGTTGAAAACCAGTGTCGGAATCAGGGGGCCTGTCCCGTCCAGCTTAATAAGTGGTTCAACGGGAGATAGTTTGACCGATAAAATGGGTGGGACGGGAGTCTGGAGTTTGAGTGCAGGTGGTTCAGTTGGCTCGACAAAATAGAAGAATTCGATCTTCGAGTCCCCTAGCTTGTCCGGTTCGAGCTTGAAAGGATCCCTGGCCAGTCCACTGTTGGAACAAACGAACGCACAGCAAATCAACAACCCGTATTTCATGTCTGGCAACTTTATTTTAAAGAGTGAATTCGAACGAACAGAACGATCGCTCCCAGTGTACCGCCAACCTCCACGCGTGACACCGGAAAATCATCAAAGCCCAACCGGCGCAAGCCGTGGGGGGACGGCGAGCGAGTCTCCACCGTCTCCCGCCCCCAATCGATCTGTGATCGTCCTACCATCCTCCTTCTACTTTCTACTCTTCCACTTTCCACCCGCGTCTCACGCAATCCCTTTCAGCATTGCCCCGACCACGTACGCCAGCACCGCCGCGCTCCCTCCGATCAACAGGGTTTCCAGTCCCGACCAGTACCACCGCTGTTCGACGAACTTCGATTTCGCAACGCCGACACCGAAAAAAGCGATCCCCGTCAGCACGCTGCTCCACACAAAAGGAGACGAAACGCCGACGAGATCGAGGTGATGATTGATAAACGGCAACAGCGGAATCAATCCCACCACCAGAAACGCGACAAAAGTGGAGAGCGCCGCCTTGAAAGGATCGGGACCGTGCAGCGGCAATCCAAGCTCCTCGGTCATCATCATATCGACCCATTGATCCTTGTCGGAGGTGATCACCTCCACCGCACGCTTCAGTTCCTCGCCGGTGAATCCTTTTTGTTCAAGAATCTGCCGGATCTCTTCCCGTTCGCCTTCGGGGTAGGTTTCGATTTCCTGCTCTTCTTTCCGCCTGGCTCGGGATCTCACCTGCTGCTCGGCCCGCGTTCCCAGATAGTTCCCCGCCGCCATGCTGAATCCGTCACCCACCAGATTCGCCGCTCCCAGCACGATCACGATCCCGGTCGAAAGCTCGGCACCGGCGACTCCCGAGACAACCGCGAAGGTCGTGACCGCTCCGTCGATCGCTCCGTACACGAAATCCCGCAGATAACTGTGATCGGGGTCGGACAACAGCCGCTCGCGAATCGCGGCAGGTGTGTGGTTCGCGCGCAGATCATCGATCCCGGGCTGAGTTGTTTGATTGGGGTCTGGCTGTTGCTGCTCGCTGGTCATCGAGGTTCCTGTTCGGCGATTGTAGGCGCTTCTTCGACGCAAATCAAAACGCGGCGTTCGGCACCAGAGATAAGTTGAGACAACCGGCTGCCAATTGCAATCCTCGCGGCGAGAGTGCAAGCTGACTGGAAACGACTGTCCTCGACGCTCTCAACCGATCAGAAAGCCCGCCGACTAATGTTCGACCTCGCCCGAATCCAGTCCGCCCTCCGCCAGTTCGAACTCGACGCCTGGCTGCTCTACGACTTTCGCGGAAGCAACGTCCTCGCGCAGCGCGTGCTCGGAATCGATCCCCAGCACATCGGATCTCGCCGCTGCTGCTACGCGATCCCCGCCGAAGGAGAGCCGATCAAGCTCGTGCATCGGATCGAATCCGGCGCGCTCGATCATCTCCCCGGACGAAAGATCGTCTATCTCAAGTGGCAGGAGCTCGAAGCCGGTTTCGCCGAACAGGTCGCGGGGCATTCAAAAATCGCGATGGAATACTCCCCCCGCAACGCCAACCCCTACGTCTCGAAAGTCGATGCGGGGACCATCGAACTGATCCGTTCGCTGGGAGTCGAAGTCGCCTCCTCGGGCGATCTGATCCAACTGTTCGAAGCCGTCTGGAGTGACGACCAGTGGCAGATGCACCAGCAGGCCGGAGCCATCTGCGACGCCGCATTTGCCACAGCCTGGGCCTTCATCGTCGAAAAAGTCCGTACCGAAGGAGGCGTCGAAGAAGTCGCCGTTCAGGAGTGCATCATGCAGCACTTCCGCGAGAACAAAGCCACCACCTACCATCCCCCCATTGTCGCCCGTCCGCCCCACAGCGGAAATCCGCATTACGAAACGGGCGGAGGAACCGATACGCTGATCCGCGAACACGATTTCGTCCTGATCGACCTCTGGGCCAAACTCGACCAACCACACAGCGTGTATGCCGACATGACTCGTGTCGGTTACGTCGGCCAGACCGTTCCCGAGAAATACGAATCGATCTTCCAGATCGTCGCCCGCGCCCGCGACGCCGCGATTGAATGCGTCGAAAAAGCATTCGCTGAGAACCGCCCCCTGCAAGGCTGGGAAGTCGACGCTGCCTGCCGTCAGGTCATCGAGGACGCCGGCTACGGAAAATACTTCGT
>DATKCB010000053.1:0-5530 GCA_035513495.1 Planctomycetaceae bacterium
CGAATCGGTGACCGCCTGAGAAGCCGCGCCGATTGCGTAGCGGATATTTCGCCCGGTGTACTCAAACTGTTCCGGATCCTCGACGTATTTGCTGAAGTCGTAGTCTTTGACTTCGGAGGCAAATTTCGTCGGAAAGTTCGATGCGTCGAAATGAGTGATCGGACCGATTCCGCATTTTGCTTCGCGGATCGATTGCCACATCGTTTCGACGTCATTACCGATCGGGGTCACACAGCCAATACCGGTCACTACGACACGTCGTTTCATTGCCCAGCTCTTTAATAGCGCAATTCACCCAATTTCACGTCCCCACGCGATTTGGCGATTGCAGACCCAAAATATCTCTACCAGACAGAGTACCCGATTTTACAGGAGAGGCAAACGTCACTCTGGGTAGACCATCCGAATTTCGGTTCCCCAACCTCAATTGTTCGAAAGAAAGTCACGTCTCGTTTCCGTCACCGACCTTGCCGACCTCTAAAATTCCGAGCAAATTCATCGAAAAGACGAAGTTTTTCTGGTCGATCACTCCCAGAGACTTGTCCGCAGGGTCGAGATGAATAAAGACAATCTCGGCTTCGGCGACCAGCCGTTCACCGACGTGAGCGGTACATTCGACCGATCCCCCCTCCTCCCGTTCGTCGATGATCTTCGCGGAATAGATCATGGAATCTCCGGGAGTCGCCCAACTGTGGAACGTGACTTTCGGCACCTTGGCGAGAATGACTGCGTATTTGAAGTCGTTTTTCTCACCCAGCAGAATCCCGCCCGTCTGGGCCAAACCCTCGATGATGAGCGATCCGGGCATTACGGCGAAGCCTGGAAAGTGATCGTGCAGATGTTCCTCGGCAAGCGTGACGTTTTTGACCGC
Organism: Planctomycetaceae bacterium; assembly: GCA_035513495.1. Classification (GTDB taxonomy): domain Bacteria; phylum Planctomycetota; class Planctomycetia; order Planctomycetales; family Planctomycetaceae; genus DATKCB01. Next base: position 872 of record DATKCB010000053.1, read on the forward strand.
CTTCGCCGAGCAACCGCTTTCGAATTCGATAAATCGATCGATCCAGAACCAGCGCATAATCCGATCAGTTCCTCGCGAAAGAAATCGAGCCGAACGGAATCGGCTTAATTCTTGAGCTTGCCTTCGAGATAGTTGACGACCATTTCCACCGTGAACAGATTTTGAATGTTTTCGACGCTGGGATCTTCGGCAAATTTGTCGACATCGGCATGCGGCAGACGCTCGCGAAGTTCGGCGATCCCCGTTTCGGAGACTTTTCCGTCGGCCACAAACGACGGGTCGGCCGAGAGGTTGTCCGGAAAGAGTTCCCCTTTCGGGATTTTAATGTCGAAACCTTTTTCGAGCCGGAACGTAATGTCGAGGTAGTCGATTGATTCGGCTCCCAGATCACCGGAGAGCGTTGCCTCCATCACGACTTCATCCTCATCGACTCCCAGGGCTTCCTCGAGAGTTTCGCGGACCTTCTCCAGAATCTCATCTCGCGTGGGCATCTAAATTTCTCCTGATAGAACTCTTTGTTCGCTCACCTAAGTTTCTCGCCCGCCCCATGCGGAAAACGAGATACGCAGACACACGGGGTCAGATTCCCCCCAGCGTCAAACCGCCATCCACTTCCAGCACCTGTCCGGTAATGTAGCCCGCTTCCTCACTGGCAAAAAAAACCGTCGCGTCGGCGATGTCTTCCGGTTTCCCAAGTCGCCGCAGAGGAATCGCCTTTTTGATCTGATCCCCCGCCGCTCCCCGAACCGCTTCCGTCATATCGGTTTCGATGAATCCCGGAGCAATCGCATTGACCGTAATCCCGCGGCGCCCGAGTTCGGTTGCCAGGCACTTCGTAAATCCGTTGATTCCTCCCTTGGAAGCCGCGTAGTTGGTCTGTCCTTGATTCCCCATTTCCGACGCCACGCTCGACATGTTGATGATCCGTCCCGCTCGTTGGGACATCATCGGCCGAGTCACAGCTTGCGTGAAATTGAAGACGCTGTTCAAATTTGTCTGAATGACGAGATTCCAGTCCTCTTCGCTCATCGTGGCGAGGAGACCGTCGCGAATCACGCCGGCGTTGTTCACAAGAATGTCGATCCGTTCCCACTTTTCCAGCACGGCGGCAACGACTTCGTCGGCGGCGGTTTTCGATTTCACATCCGCCTGGAACGCGACAGCTTCGCGCTGGTCGAGAGCCAGTTCGTTCACCAGCGCGTCGGCAGATTCTTTCGACGAATTGTAGACGAATGCGACCTTCGCACCTTCGCGGGCAAACGCTTGAACGATCGCTTTACCGATCCCGCGGCTTCCGCCGGTCACCAACGCTACTTTCCCAGCCAGTCTCATAGTTCGTCGTCTTTCCGCGTTGTAGTCTTGTCGAGAATTCGCTTTGCGACCGTTTGTTTACGGTCGGCTATTTCTGTTTCCACAATTGCTGAAACAGTCCTCGCAGATATTCCAGGCTTCTCTGGTCGGCTCCGGCGAGGGATGGGTTTTGATCTGCCAAATTGAATTGTTTCAGAACCAGCCGCGCGCTGACGGCGGACGTTCCGTCGATCGCGCCCGACGCTTTGAAAGTTGCTTCCTGCCCCTCTTCACTGTGTAACTGCGACGAGATCGTCAGCGTTTTCCCGGGTTCGAGAAAATGATTGAACTTCATCGCCTTGGCCTGCTTGAGCAAAATCGTGCTATACCGGAAATCCGATTTTTGTCGCAACAGCCAGGCGCTGGTCTGGACCATCGCTTCGACCATCAGAACACCGGGAATGACCGGGAACCCCGGAAAGTGATCCTGCAGGTATTCTTCGGCCATCGAGAGATTTTTGATCGCCGAAATCGATTTCCCTTCTTCAATTTCGGTAATCCGATCGATCAGGCAGAAACGCATCGTTGTCCCTGGAGCAGTTCGCTCCGTTGAACGGTCGCAAGGGGAGTCCCGTCTGAAACAAGAACCGGGCTCTCTCGCAGCCAATGTCTGAAACTGATGTACGAGTTCAAATAGAGAAATCGATTCGGGAAAATCAATTGCTTCGATCGTCTTCCCTCTGAGGAGCGGTGCTCGGCTGAGGAGAGATCGTCAAAACGTACTGGGAAACGCAGAGTATAGGTCCCCTCTGGTGAGAAGACAACCGAACTCTCCCTCTACAGGGTCCTGCCCGACGTGGTTTTTTGACGCTGATTCCGAGCGGATTTTCCTCGCGCGATCCGATTTTGAAGACTTCACCAATCGATTTGTATATCATTATCGCCCAAGTAGTTGTGACATCTCAGGCGTTTTCTGCGAATCGCGACAACTGTCAATACCTCTATCACCGCGACGACCACCATGACCGCTGCATTCCGCACAACGGAAGATGTGCCGCATCCACTCCTGAGCGGTCCGTGCCGGTCACTCTGTTCGGGAACGATTCGATGAGCGAACTCACTCTGCGAGAGGCGACTTTCGCTGATGTCGATCTGATCACCGACTTCAACTGCCGCCTTGCCGAAGAGTCGGAAGGCAAACTCCTGGATCGTCAGACGGTCTGTGAGGGAGTGAAAGGGCTGTTGTGCGATTCCTCGCGCGGGCGATACTTTCTTGCCGTACGGAACGGACAAGTCGTCGGGCAATTGATGCACACCAGGGAATGGAGCGACTGGAGAAACGGGGACATCTGGTGGCTGCAAAGTGTGTATGTTCATTCCGATTTTCGCGGACAGGGCGTTTTCCGGGCACTGTTCCAGCACATCGAGCGGATGGCGCGTGAAACCTCGGGGGTAGTCGGGCTGAGGTTGTACGTCGAACACGAAAATCACACCGCACAGGCCGTCTACAAGAAGCTCGGCATGTCCGAGGGAGGTTATCGGGTCATGGAACTGATGCACGAGTCGGCGAACCGAAACGGATAAACTTCCCGGAAAAGCGGAGCATTCCAGGATCTTTCGAAACCGATCTCTCGTTTGTTTTGATATCGTAACGAATCATTTCTGGCGGGAGTCCCAACATTCCCATACGTTCTCGAAAGACGTTTTTATGATCCGTGTCGTTAACGTCACACAGCACTACGGCATCAAACCGGTGCTGAAACAGATTTCGCTCGAAATCCCCGCCTCCAGCCGAACCGCCGTGATCGGCCCGAACGGGATGGGGAAAACCACATTTCTCAGCGTTCTGGCAGGCGTTCTTCAGCCGCAATCGGGATACGTCGAGATTGAGGGGCTGCGGCGGCGTTCGTCGGTCGAGAACGAAAGGACCATCCGAAAACGGGCCGTCTTTCTCCCCGACCGCTGCTTTCTACCCAAAAACCGGACCGGGAGGGAATTTCTGCTCGGTGTCGGACAAATGTACGAACTCGATCGGGAACGGATCGTGCATCATGCCGAGAGTCTGCTGAAATTGTTCGATCTGGCTGCTCTGGCCGATTCACCGATCCGAACCTACTCGGCGGGTCAGATGAAGAAAATCTCGCTCTGTTCGGCACTCATCACTGATGCCCACGTGCTGCTGCTCGACGAACCGTTTTCGGGCGGTCTCGACCCGGCGGGGATTCTAGCGCTGAAACATGTCTTGCGGCGGCTCTCCCTTGAACGGGGCCGGACCGTCGTATTGACGTCCCCCGTCCCCGAACTGGTCGTCGAAGTCGCCGACCGCTTGATCGTCATCGAGAAGGGACGGGTTTCGATCAACGGGACGCTCGAAGAACTCAAACGCGAGACCGGCCATACCGGCAGCATGAACCAGATGCTGCACGAGGTGATCTTTCCCGAGACGCTGGTGAATATCGACGCCTACTTCGCCGAAGAAGATAACCTCGCGGGGGGTAGTTTATGAAAAGCTGGATCCGCATCGTACTCCCTTCGGAAATCTACATTCTGGCCGCGTGCGCGTGTTATTTGTCGATCACCGTAGGTATCTCCATGATCGAGATGGCGCGGGGAATCAATCCGCAATTCGGCCGCGTGAACGTTGCAGGACTGATTGTGCTGGTCGCTTCCGCACTGTTTTACGGATTTCAACGCGTGCGAAATTTTCATCCGGCGTGCCAGGCGGAATATCGCAATTGGCTCAGATTTACTCCCTGGCGTGCGGGGTTGCCGCTGCCGCTGGGGCCGGTCCATCTGATCGTCCAGGATCTGTTGATCGTCGGATTACTGACGGGAGTCTCGTCGCTGCACAAGGAATTCGAGTGGTATCTCATTCCGAGTGCGTTTCTGGTGGGCTATCTCGTCACGATGATGTTCCCCTTGATTCTGACGCGCAAATATGTACCCGCATATCTCATTTCCGTGGGGTTGGGAGGAACACTTTATCTGCACGACTCACCGCTCGGCTTGAGCATTCTGTTCGCCGTGTTGTACGCCATCGCCTGGGCGGGACAGCGTGATTCCCTGCGCGACATCGAATCATGGGACTTGAGTTACTTCGATGAACAGATCGCTCCGTTTTTCAATCCCCAGGGATTTCAGGAGGTCGTGCGGAGTCAGATTCTCGGCTGGCCGTTCGATCGGTTGATCCCTCATCGCAACCTGTTCGCGATTCACTGGAAGTTCGCTCTCGCCCTGGCGTTTCTCGCGGGTTGGTGGTGGTTTGTTGTGATCGATGTGACCATTGCTTTCGGTGGCAGTCATATGATGGGTTTCGGAATCCCGGTTGCGGGCATCCTGTCGATCTCGCGTATTTATACTTACTGTTTG
>DATKCB010000054.1:0-3160 GCA_035513495.1 Planctomycetaceae bacterium
ATCGACCCGATCCGCAATCTTGATTCGCCGTTCGAATTTTCCGAACGAGCGTTCGTTGTAGAACTTCTCGGGATGATGCTCGGAACGGGTCCGTTCACCGCGTATCCAGAGTTGTCCGTCTTCGAAACGAAGCTCGATTTCGTCGCGATGGAATCCTGGAACGTCCGACTCGACGTAGACGGCCTGGTCGTCCTTCCACACGGACAGCGGGCAGAGCTCGACTCGTGCCGATCCGTTCCAATCAGACATGGCTCTGGCGAGTTCACCGCGCATCGAACCAACTGTGGGCAGCATCAAGCTTTCGAAAGTGTTCATCTTTTTTCTCCTGACTTCAAAACCAACAACGAATTGAAACTGGGACAACAAAGATCAACAAACCGGTTTGTGACAGCGCTTGTTTTGCTCCTCAGTCTTTGAGGAGCTTGAGAAGTATGTGTTGAGAGAGAAATAGCAAGTAGTGTGCCAAACGAATGCGAGGCGATTTGATGTGTTGTAATTTGTTAATTTTGAATTATTTATCGGAAACAGAGAGCAAAGTTTTCAATCGGGAAACTGTCAATCTGCCATCTCAGCAGCGTGGTAGAGCAGGTTCGAAAGTGTCATTCTGGCATTTTCTTGTCGTCTGAAACTCGATCATTCACGCGATACAAACCAGCCCGTCCTCGTCGATCTCCACTCCAAACCCCGGACGATCCGGGACTGTCACCGTGCCCGATTCGATCGAGGGTTGACCGCCGACCCAACTCATCCAGGGGCGACCCGACTCGGCCAGAGGACTCGGATCGAGTGCGGACAGGGCAGGGAGGGACCACAGCTCCGCTCCCCGATGCGGAACGACCCGAAGGTTCGACTCCCGAGCCAGTTCGTAAATCTTGATCAACTGCGTCAGACCTCCGCACCAGTTGACGTCCGGCTGCCAGACCTGATGCAGATTCAGATCGCGGAGCAGGCGAAACCCGTACTCCGTGTATTCGTGCTCTCCCCCTGCGATCGGGACGGGTGCCTCTGCGGCGAGTCTTCGATAGCCGTCGACGTCGTCGATCGGCAGCGGTTCTTCAATCCAGCCGAGGTTGCAATCCGCCGTTTTGTGGGCGATGGCGAGTGTGGTCTCGAGATCCCATTGCATCCAGGCGTCGAGCATCAGTTCGCGGTCGGGTCCCGCGACTTCGCGGGCCGTGTGAATCGCCTCGACCATCTCGGAGGTTCCACCCGCCGAACGACCGAGATGCAGCTTCACCGCGGAAAACGGTTCGATCTGTTCGGGCGGCAGTTCGTGCCAGAATGTTTTGTAGACAGGGAAGCTGCGTCCCGGTTTACCACCCAACAGTGCGGTGACCGAAACTCCTTCTGCTTTCCCTTTGAGATCCCACAACCCCAGATCAACCCCGCTGAGCGCCATCACCGCCAGCCCCTTGCGGCCGAACATGATCGTCACCCGATACATCTCCTCCCAGAGAGATTCGATCTGGTTCGGATCGCGATCGAGCAGCAGATCCCGCAGGACGGTCCGCACGACATGAATCCCCGCGAGACCGCCTCCACCAACTCCGTAACCGGTCAGTCCCGCATCGGTCTCGATCGCAACGAGAATCTGCCCCATCGACCGCCGCCAGTCGCGCGGCGTTTCGGGAGTATCAGGCTGACACGCGCGAACGTTGGTGATTTTCATGCGTCATAACAGTCGTGGGGCAGGTTTGTAACCTGCCAAAAATTGCCCTGTCTCAGTGATGCTCCTGGCAGGTTACAAACTTACCCCACGATTACGAAGACACACCGGCAGAGTACAACTCGTAGTCATCGTCACCGAAACAGCAGAACGTGACTTCTTCCGGAAAATCGTGGGAATTCAACCACTCCCTCACCGTCGCAACCGCCACGCGGCACGCCTCGCCTTTGGGGTATCCGTACACACCAATCGCGATGCAGGGAAACGCGATCGTGCGGAGTTCATGTTCGACGCAAAGGGCGAGTGAGTTGCGATAACAGGAACGCAGCGTCTCTTCTTCCCCGCGCCGGCCACCGTTCCAGACCGGCCCGACCGTATGGATGACGTGCCTCGCCGGGAGTTGGTAACCCGACGTAATTCGGGCTTCGCCGGTGGGACAGCCTCCGATCTGGCGGCATGCTTTGAGTAGTTCTGATCCCGCAGCGCGGTGAATGGCCCCATCGACACCACCCCCTCCGAGCAGCGATTCATTCGCCGCATTCGCGATCGCATCGAGCGCGAGCTTCGTGATGTCACCCTGAACAACTTTGATTTTTGCTGTTGCGTCCATCAGGATATCCCGAGTTGTGAGTCGAAAGGTCGTTCCCCCAAATGCTGGCGCATCAGGGCTTTGATGAAATCTCAGGGCGTCAGCACGATCTTGCCGGACAGTGTTCCCGACTTGCCGAGCGTATTCTCTTCCTGCAGCCGGTGCGCGGCAGCGGCTTCGGAGAGGGGAAACTGTTTGCCGATCAGCGTCGAAACTTTTGCCTCGCTGAGCCAGCGGTTGATGTCGTCCGCCGCATATCGCTGTTCCTCGGGTGACGCATTGAACATCGCGAAACCGAGCATCTGCAGATCGTTGACGTAAAACTGTCCCAGGGGAAATTCGGGACGCGCTTCGCGGCCCGCCATCAGAATGATCCGCCCCCGCTTTCGCATGAAACCGATCGTCCGTTCGAGCGTCGGCTCGCGCTGCGTTTCGAACCAGATATTGATACCGCCATTCTGTTCGGTAAACGCTCGGATCTCGTCGTCGAGCGAATCGGAGCGATAGTTCAACGCGAGATCGGCTCCGACACCGCGACAGAATTTGAGTTTCTCATCGCTGCCGGCGGTCGTAATCACTTTCGCTCCGGCCGCTTTGGCCTGCTGGATCACCATCGACCCGACGCCCCCCGATCCGCCGTTCACGAACACGACTTCTCCGGGTTGCAAACCTCCGTGCAGAAACAGCCCGAGCTGGGCTGTGATCCCGACCAGCGCTGATGCGGCGGCAATCTCGTCGGTCACTTCGGCAGGTGTCGGATAGAGCCACTCCTCCCCGACCGCGCACAGTTCCGCGAACGTTCCCTGGCGTCCCATCAGACTCTGATTGCTGCCCCACACGCGATCGCCCGGCTTGAATCGCTTGACGTCGCTGCCGACCGCCTCGACGGTCCCCGCCAGATCGCA
>DATKCB010000055.1:0-3645 GCA_035513495.1 Planctomycetaceae bacterium
ATCGAGATGCGGACGTTTTCGGTCTCAGGCGGAAAAACGTGACCGAAGAGGGTTTGAAATCGCGATTCGAGCGGCTGCTGCCGAGCGCGCCGACAGACTTCCAGAGCATTCTCGGAGAGAGCGTCTCCAAACAGATCAGAGAGCGAGCGAAAATCGCTTCTCCGCTCCTCCGCAGAGATCGGCAGCACGGAAAACGCGACCCAGAGCATGATTCCCAGCGTGAAACGGAACCCAGCGGGCCGCGAGACCCACGCGTTTCCCATCCGGGGCAAATTCTTTTGTAGCGCGTTCTTCTCCACTCGGCACCTCTGAAACTGCGAGAACGAGGGGCATGAAGTTCGTTGAATCATTCCCGATATCTGCGCAGACCGCAACACGACATCTCTCAAAAGATGCTACACAACTCCGTCGATGGAGTGTCTGTTTTCACGTAAAAAAAGTCTGAAATTTGCTTTTCGAGGGTTCCAGTTCCTTCAAACCTCGTGTTGAGTCCTTGAGATCTCGAAATTGGTGCTTTTTATGTATGTTCTCAGAAGATAACACTTTGCGAAGAAACTGATGCACACCCCGCGTCCGATGCGATATCATCGAAATCTTGGAAAATCTCTGAATCAGCCTGCATGATCGAACCGTGTTGTGCGACTGTCATCAGGAGGCGGCTGATCGATTGACAGGAATTGCGAGCTGCTTTGCAGGAATCGAGGGCGATTTTGAACGACTCGGAATTACTCAACAAGCTACGCAATCAGGATGTAGAGGCGATTCGATTCTTGACCGGATCGTACCTTCCTTCGATCTGGCGATTCGTCTACGTCCGCGTCAAAGGGGACGAACACCTGGCGGAGGATATTGTGAGCGAGACGGTCGTCGCCTTGATCCGTGCGGCCAAAGAGGAAACAGAGATCGAGAATCCGGTCGCGTGGATGCGATCGGTCGCTCAAAACAAGGTCATCGATCACTTTCGCTCCGCGGCTCGCGTGCGGGAGATGATCCAGAAGATGACGCACGCCACGGACGGAGCCGATCACGACGATGCCGTCCGCCTGCAGCTTGCCCGAGAACGGGTTGCTCAGGTGCGGGAAATCATGGACGGTCTGCCGGAACAGTATCGGATTGCTCTGGAGTGGAAATATCTTGAGAAGCTTTCGGTGCGCGAAATCGCCGAACGATGGGAGACGACGGAAAAAGCGGCGGAATCGATTCTGTTTCGCGCTCGGAGGGAATTCCGAGACCAGCACGCAGCACTCCAAAAAAAACAGGACTCGAATCCGAATACCGCGCCGACTCAGAAACATAAGACATTATCAGACAGCAAGCTTTGCCGTGAGGCTCCGGAAGCCGAACCGGCCGAAACCTTTCATTCCACCAAGATCGCGAATTAATGACAGTTCATCGAGATTTCTCAGGTGACCGCAAAACAGTCGAGTAATCCAATGGTCCACGAACACAGCCAGATGAATTCTTCCCCAGTCGATCTGACCGACCCCGAGCTCGAGCAATTGCTCGGCGATGCGTACCCGGTGCCGAACATTCCTCGCTCGCTGCTGAAGCGTCTCGATTGCGTCATCGAGAACGATTGGGGGCATTCGCCGGAACTTGCGGTCACTCCGTGGGGGAAGATCGCTCGCTCGTTCTCTCAAAATGCGTCGCGAGTCAAAACGATTCCCGCAATCGTCATCTCCGCAATGTTGTTGTTCGCGGTCGTCATTTTCAGTCTAGGCTCGTCCGATGCTGCCTGGGCCGAGATGCTCGAAGCCTTAAAGAGACAAAATGTCGTTCAGATCCAGATTCCGGGGGGCACGCGCTCGATGTCGTTGAGCGAAGGAATCATCATCGAACAGCGGGAAGAGAGTTCCGCACTCTGGAACATTCCGCAGAATCTGTTCTTGACCCGGCAGGCTGGGCAAATTCAGATGCAGCAAGGCTCATTCAAAGCCGCCTCTTCGTTATCCCCTCAGGAACAACTCGTCCTCTCCTTTCTGGCCGGACCGGAATTGTTGCAGGAAATCTCCACGCTGCGAGTGAAATCAGAACGCTCCAAAACGGTCAAAACCGCCGGGGGAACCGAGTCGGCTCTCGTGTTGTTGCTCGAAAATGAAGCTGGAGAGAATTGGGAGCTTCATCTCACGTTCGATCCTCAAACTCGATTGCCGGAAGCGGTTGAGGTGCATCGTGACAAAAGCGATCTGCAGTCGATTGCCTTGAGTTACCCTCCCACTTCGTTCCGTTCGATCCAGGATCAGCAATTCCCGGACTCGCTGATCAGTGTCGCCATCGCGGCGAGTTCTCAGCCTGACGGCTCGGGGCAAGAGATTGCGCTAAATCAGGCGGATCCCAACGAGGCTCGATTAGCCTCCGCTGCGGTTTCATTACCGCTGCGTCCCGAACCGACCGTCCCCTGGCAGTCCCCCGATGCAGTTCCTTCTCGCTGGAATTCGGTGGAAGTTCAACGGCTCACACCGGAGAAACTCATCTCTCAAATCGATTCGCTGCTGGTGGATCTGTGGAAGGAGAAAGGGATCGAACCGACGGTTGCCGCCTCGGAGACCGAGTTGCTGCGGCGGGTCTATCTCGATTTGACGGGTCGCACTCCCACTGTCCACGAGGTGCGAACTTATCTGGATGCACCGCAGGAACACCGATACGAACAACTCGTCGTCCGCCTGCTGAACAGCCCCGATCACGCCTCGCATCTGGCGACCGTCTGGCGCAAGGTTTTGATTCCGGAAGGGATCGATTTGACCGCGTTCGGGGGAGTCCAGGAATTCGATCGCTGGCTGGCCGATCAATTCGCGTCCAGGAAACCTTACGATGAAATCGTGAGCAGCCTGCTGCTCGCCGAAGGGAGATTGTCGAAATCGGGACCGCTGTTGTTTTATACCGCCTTGAAACTCGATCCCGATCAGATCGCCGCGCGGACCGCACGCGTCTTCCTCGGAATGCGACTGGAATGCGCCGAGTGCCACGACCATCCGTTCGAGCCGTGGACTCAGAAAGACTTCTGGGGGTACGCCGCCTTTTTTGCACAAATTTCCCGTCCTCGCGGCGAACTGGAACGGGCCTCCAAACTGATGCGCGTCCACGATGTAGGGATCGGCGAAGTGATGTTGCCCGATTCGGGGGAGGTCATTTTACCGAAGTTTCTCGACGGCACTCGCCAGGATGCCTACGGTGAGGGGACTTCCCGCCGCGTGCAATTCGTGCGCTGGCTGACCGACCCGGCGAATCCGTATTTCGCCCGCGCCACAGCAAATCGTATCTGGGGGCAAATGTTTGGTAAGGGGATCACCGATCCGATCGACAACTTCGGCGTTCAGCACAAGCCGCGGATCCCGGAGATCATCGATCTGCTGGCCGGGCATCTGATCGCTTCCGACTTTCAACTCTCAGAAGTCCTGCGTGCGGTGGTCCTTTCGCAAGCCTACAGGCTCTCCAGCGGAGCGGAAACCGCCGATCCCCAGCGGCTCGATTGGTTTGCCCAGATGCAGGTCAAGATGCTGACCGCCGAGCAGATTTACGACTGCATTTCGGTGGCGACATTGCTCGATTACGGCAACGCACAAGCGGGCGGTCAGTTCAATCTCTCCCGGTTCAGCAATCCGGCGCGGGAAGAGTTTCTGCAGCAGTTCAGCACTCCGTCAGGCT
>DATKCB010000056.1:0-2827 GCA_035513495.1 Planctomycetaceae bacterium
TGAAGCTGTTCTTTGCCGACATCCGGACAGGAGAACACGAACCCTCGAACTTCACGATCAAACTGAACGGCGAGACGCTCGTTTCCGATCTGACGGTTGGACAAAACGGGGTCGTGCACGTCCACGAAATCCCGGACGTGGCAATCACCAAAAACCTGACGATCGAACTGGACGCGAAACAGGGGACGCCATTTTTGAATGCAGTAGATGTGATTCGCAACGAGTAAGTCGACCCGCTTCGCGACCTCGCGATTCCGGCCAAAGACCCGATGAACCAACACCCTTCATTGGTTCGACAGGTCGTACTCAACCATTCTCTTTGGCAAGACTGGTCATTTCGGTTCCCATGATCCAGTAGTCGATGAACGCTTGAGGCCAGAATCCCGATGGGACGACCATCGGGACGCGGGGTTCGGTCGGTTTCACCAGCAGCGGCACCACTTTTCGCGAAAGTATGCCATTCGGCAGATGATTTCGCTCGAACACGAGACACGACGCGGCCAGCGAATATCCGTTACAGAACCCGGGCGGCAGTTGATAGTCGAAAAACCGCTCGTTCTCGTCGCCAAGCATGTCCGCCAGGTGTTTGATGCGGGGATCGCGGGAACGTCCGCGGTGCTGTTCGGCCATCAGTTTTCTGGCAATCGGTTCGAGCTTTTCGGGAGGGACGTATTCTCCTCCGCCGACAGGATACAGAACGGCGCCGATCACATTGGATGAACTGTAGGTATCGCTGAGGATTTCTGACTTCACAACCACTCCCCACACCAGTGCCCCTTCGACAATCGCATCACCGACGTGCTTGTAGTATGGGCCCATTCCATCGCGTTTGTACCAGTTGACGACGCGGCGAATCCGGAAGCTTTCCCCGTTGGGGGTCTCGGTGATCTCGCGCGGACGCGGCCCGAGCTTTATATCGATCGAGTCGAGCAGCGTTCGCAGTATTCGCGGATCGTCTTCCTGCATCAACTGCGGCGGTTGCGCCTCTTCCAGGAAGTCCGCTTCCTCGCGCGACAACAGGCTCAGCACGCCCGCTTTCAAGCGCCGTTCGGGATCGACGTGATCAACGCGCCAGGACTGATCGTCCCGAGAGTCGTGCCTCCTTCGCAAGCCCCCCGAGAGGATCACCGCCCGCAACGGATCGATGAGACCGCGGAAGAACATGTAAGTCGCAGCCGTCGCTAAAATCCGGCCCGCTTGCGTTTGCAGAAACAAGCAGCTCACGATGGCCAGCGATGTCCAGACGACGAACGGAACGATCGCTCTGGCGAGTGACACATCGTCTTTGCTGAGAAATCGCTGCAACCCCGCTTTTTGAAGTCGTGCTTCGCGCTCGTCATAAAGTTCCCATACCGTCGGCTCCTCGATCTCCTCGAGTTCGCGATCCCGCCGGCGGTATTGTCTCGCCCCGCGCGTTGTGTCTTGCCCCGCCGCGGTACTCTCTCGCACGCAGAGATTCGAGCGGCATTCTCGACACGTGACGTAGGTCGTTCGTGAGGGAATCTCCAATTGCGCCCCGCATTCCGTGCAGGGCCTCTTCACCAGCGAATCGGAATTGCTGTCTGTCCGACGAGTGGAGCGGCCGATTTCCTCTTCCCGATCCGCTCGATCGAGTTTGTACTCGAGGAGCAGTCTGCGCGTGACCGAGTCGTGATAGCGATCGTAAACCCGAATCCGGGCGGGCCGCGCAAGTTCGACCGAGAATCTATTTGCTCCACTCGCCAGGACAACGCCCGAAACCAGCAGGCAAAATATCTGAACCAGCCCGATCGGCCACCCCGGCAGATGATCGAGATTCGCAATCATTTCAACCGTCGGCCACTCGACAGACAAATTGAGAGCCACCATGATCAGGCCCGTCAGAATCTGCGGAATTCCGCGCGAATAATTCCAGACCCAGAACGCCGCTCCGCTGTGAATTTTCCACGGCGTGAGACCGTCATCCGTCAGCTTGAAACTCTCGGCGCAGTAACGGAGATCTTCCTGGATCAGCTTGTAAAACAGTTGCAGCAGCGCGATCCGTTCTCCCGCCCGGCGCGTCGAGTCGTCAATTTGCTGTAGCGACTTTGTGAAATAGACGCTTTCATTCCGGTCGAGAATCAAACGGCTTTTGCACGACTGGCAGACGTAATGCTCCTTACCCGGCTCGACGGGAAGAGGTGCTCCGCAATGGTCGCAACTCAAGGAGAGTGTGGACATCATCGATCAACCGAGAGGCACTGTCGGCGAAGGGAGGAAGGACGTGCGTAAGCAGACCATAACGTAATGACGGAGCGCAGGTCCAGAGTGCTACCCCGATCGAGTGGGTTGCGTCGTACGTTTGCCGACAAGCGCCAATTCGATTTTCGTCTGCCGTCACTTCGACTTCAGCGAGATCACCCGGCCGTCCGCCGTGGTCAGGTACAGCGAACTTCCCGCAGCGGCGAGGCTGTCCCAGACGGGGAGCGACGAGAACTGGACTTCCGCGAGCGTCGAACCGTCCTTGGCATTCACCGCTCGCAGAATCGAGCCTTCCGCGCCATCGAGAATTGCATCCTGCCGGGCGAGCGTTACTTCGACACCCTTGTCTCGTTGCGCGAGCAATTCGAAGGTTTCGACTTCGTTCACGATGTCGGGCGGACCGGCGATAAACAGGGTGTCTTGCGATTTCAGCATCGCCCGCACAAGCAGTGGAACGTCATGCGTCCAGTTCGGTTCGACGAAACTGTCTTTCTGACCGACCGTCCCGGCGGCACCGCGGCCGGTGAACTGCATCGCCATCCCGGCTTTTCCTCGAATCGCCCGCGCGTTGTTAGCCTTGCCGTGATTGTTGTTGCCCGACTCGTCG
>DATKCB010000057.1:0-2063 GCA_035513495.1 Planctomycetaceae bacterium
CTGAAAACCGGCAGCCGACTCGTCCTGATCGGCAGCACGCAGTGGTCGGCCGAAGGACACGACATGATGCTGGTTCACGCAGTGAATTGACGGGGCGGAAAAGTGTGAAAGGTGTGTTAACCTCCTGCGCGAGTTCGTTGGACGTATGGCTCTGAACTCTCCAGTAATACTTTCGTGCGTTTCGCTTCTTTCGTGGTTGAACTTTTCTACTTGAAGCACTTCGACAGCTTTCCTACTTCGCGAACGCGTTCAGATACGGACTTTTGCCCGCCGTCGCTTCGATCTCCGGCCCGGCGTCGAGCAGCAAGCCCAGGAAGTCCCACTGACCGGTGATCAGCGAATTCCGGGCGCTTTCGGGGATCTTGCAGTCGTAGGAGGTTTCGCCGACGGTAACCTTCAGCGATTCGAGATCGACGGTGACCGGAATCGAGGGGTCGGCTTCGATCGTGTCTCCCATCGTTTTGAGATCGGACCGCGAACAGCAGACCGCCGGGATTCCCAGCGACGTGCAATTGCCGAAAAAGATCTCAGCGAACGATTCGGCGACAACTGCGCCAATCCCCCACCGCATGAGCGCTTGCGGAGCGTGTTCGCGCGACGATCCGCAGCCGAAGTTCCGTCCGGCGATCAGCACGTTCGCGTTCTTGAATCGGGGCTGATCGAACGGATGGTTCGGATCCTGCTGTCGATCGTCCTCGAAGGCATGTTCGCCGAGTCCGTCGAAAGTGACGCATCGCAGATAACGGGCGGGGATGATCCGATCGGTATCGATGTCGTCGATCAGCAAAGGGAGGCCGGTGCCGGTGACTTGTTTGATTTCGTTCATTGTATGTGCTGCTTTTCTTCGAGTCGGTTGAGTCTTAAATGAGCGTTCGATCGAGTGTTAAACTCCAGCCGGTTCCAGTACTTCCCGCACGTCGCTCACGCAGCCGTTGACGGCGGCGAGGGCGACCATTGCGGGGGACATCAGCAGGGTGCGGCCGGTCGGACTGCCTTGCCGTCCCTTGAAATTGCGGTTGCTCGACGAAGCGCACAGTTCCCGGCCTTGCAGTTTGTCGGGGTTCATCGCGAGGCACATCGAACAGCCGGCTCCGCGCCATTCAAAACCGGCCTCGACGAAAATCTTGTCCAGCCCCTCGTCCATCGCCTGTTTGCGGACGAGTTGCGAGCCGGGAACGACGATCGCCCGGACGTTCTCCGCCACGTGACGCCCCTTCGCGATCTCGGCGGCTTCGCGAAGATCGGAAATGCGGCCGTTCGTACAGGAGCCGATGAAGGCCACGTCGATTTTCTGCCCCTTGATCGGATGCCCCGAGGTCAGGTCCATGAACTCGATCGCTTCGGCGATCCCTTTGGATTCGGACGCATCGAAATCTTCGGGCGAGGGAATGTTCTCGCTGATACCGACCGACTGCGCGGGATTGATGCCCCACGTGACCGTCGGTTCGATATCGGCGGCATTGAATTCCACGAGGTCATCAAATTCGCTGTCGGTGTCAGAAGTCAGACTGAGCCACCACTGGGCAGCCTTGTCAAAATCGGCTCCCTGGGGAGCAAACGGGCGCCCCTTGAGATAATCGACCGTGGTCTGGTCGGGATTGATGTAACCGCAGCGGGCACCTCCTTCGATCGACATATTGCAGACGGTCATCCGTTCTTCCATCGACATCCGGTCGAACACTTCCCCTGCGTATTCGTAAGCGTAACCGACTCCTCCCTGGACTCCCAGCTTGCGGATGATGTACAGGATCACGTCTTTGGCAAACACGCCGGGGCTTAATTCCCCATTGATGGTAATGCGGCGGACTTTCGGACGATTCAGGAACATCGTCTGTGACGACAGAACTTGCGCGACGTTGCTGGTTCCGATGCCGATCGCGATCGAGCCAAAGGCTCCGTGGGTGCTGGTGTGGGAATCTCCGCAGACAATGGTCATGCCCGGTTGGGTGAGTCCCTGTTCGGGTCCGACAACGTGGACGACCCCCTGTCGCTCGTCTTTCAGATCGAGCAGCGTCACGCCGAACTCGCGGCAGTTTTTTTCGATGGCCGACATCATCTGTTCG
>DATKCB010000058.1:0-7241 GCA_035513495.1 Planctomycetaceae bacterium
TTGCCCGTTCCATGACTCGGATCGATCACCACCGGCAGGTGCGTTCGCTCCTGCAGGTACGGTACGGACGCCAGCGGCAGAGTGAACCGCGTATGTGATTCGAACGTGCGGATGCCCCGCTCGCAAAGTATCACCTGCTGATTCCCCGCGTCGAGAATGTATTCAGCCGCGAGGAGGAATTCGTCCATCGTCGCCGACATTCCCCGTTTGAGCAGGACCGCCTTGCCGGTTTCACCCACTGCTTGCAGGAGTTGATAGTTCTGCATGTTTCGGGCACCGATCTGCAGTACGTCTGCATAACGGGCGACCAGCTCGACATCGGTCGGGGTCATCACCTCGGTGACGACGGCGAGTCCCGTTTCGTCGCGTGCGGCGGCGAGGAGTTTAAGCCCTTCTTCTTTCATCCCCTGGAACGCGTACGGGCTGGTTCTCGGTTTGAACGCTCCGCCGCGCAGCCCGGTCGCTCCCGCCGCCTTCACCTTGCGGGCGCTCTCCATGATTTGCTCTTCGCTTTCCACAGAACAGGGGCCGGCGATCATGCCCACGGTCCCTCCGCCGATGACGAGGTCTCGGGTCCGTACGACGGTCGGTTCGGTCTTGGCTTCCTTGCTGGCGATTTTATAGGGGGCGAGGATCGGGACGACTTTATCGACCTCCGCCATCCCCGCCAATGTTTCCCGTTCGCCGTTCCGCTTATCGCCGATGGCCGCGACGACGGTCCGTTCGGAGCCGACGATCACGTTGGCTTTGAGGCCCAGCGCTTCAATTTTTTGCACGACATTCTGGACCATGTTTGCCGTGGCATTCGGTTTGAGGACAACAATCATCGAGCGCTCCCGTCTGGTTTGGTTGAATCAAAAAAAAAGCCTCGAAGCCGATCGTCGGCTTCGAGGCAATGTACAGACAATTCGTAAAGTGGGCCTCAGAAACCGTGTGCCGGTCCAAAAAATGCAAATCGATACCACTTCGCCCAGAACACTGGCGAAATTGCGGCGGGCGAGTTGTGCGAGGATGAACTCACGAGGACACTTTCTGAGAAGTTGAATCTGACTACGATTATTTCCGATCTCGAACGTGTGTCAAGCCGGGAGGCTGGGAAAAAGTGGACGGAGGGGGCTTTTCTGATAGCGCGAGCGGAAAAGTTTGCTCCACTCCTGGCGGTCCAATCATAGACGACGGGCAAGAGTGACCATCGTACGATCGAGGGGAAAATGTTCCCGTCGTACGATTCTGATTCGTCAAAAAACAACGCCGCCACCATTCCGTGGGGGGATGAATGGTGACGGCGTTCCGATTATCCGGACGAGCTTACCCGTACTTGCGCATTGGGAAGGTGTGACTCAAAGGTGTTGACGCTTACAGAACTCGTTCTCCCATCGCAGAGATGCTGGCGATCGGAGAAAAAGAAATGTGACGCACGATGGTTCGACCGAAATAACGGATTGAGAAAGAGTGAACCGTAAATGTCCGGCTCAATGATCTTATCGGCCGCGGATTCGTGCGACCGCACCTTGTCCCAAAGATCTCGTATCCTGCCGCCTGTGCATCGCAAGCGGGTCGTGCGTGAGAGTCGGGATATTCCGATTGAACCGCTGCGCTTCGGGATCGATCAGGGCATTGAAAACTCATGTCCGGCGGGCCGGACCGTTAAAACGGGGCACGGAGCTTTGCGAACGACTTTTTCGGCCACACTCCCCAACAGGACGTGTGCGAGACCCGAACGACCGTGAGTTGCGATCACGATCAGATCGTACGGCTTCTCTTTCGCGAAACGGATGATCTCGACGAATGGGACTCCATTGCGGATCTCCGTCGTCACCGGAATCCCCTCGGGAATCGATTCCCGAAGTCGAGTCAAGCCTGTCTCCGCAGCATCCTGAAGTCCCTGCAGGTAGGTTCCCGACGCGGGAAAGGCGACTCCCGGTTCGGGAAACAACGCAACCGCATCCTGCAGCACATGCAGAAACGTCAGCGAGGAGCCAAACTTTTGCGCCAGCTCGATGGCGTAAAGAATCGAGTCAGATGCGTGTTCGCTGAAATCCGTGGGAACCAGAATACTTTTTAATGACAGGCTCATGGGTGCCCCTTGTCTCCGATCGGGTATGATACAGCAGCCTCGATTCTACCATAAACTTCTCCCGGATACTGTACCCGATTGCAATGGTCCGTCAGACTCTCACGCGATTCCAACTTTTCAAACTGGCAACACTGTTTCAAGGGGGTGTTCTGCTGCTGGGGTTGCTCATCGCCTGGCTGGTCGGAATCAATCTGGCAGACGTGTGGACCTGGTCGGAGGAGGCGATTCTCCGAGGAGTTCTGGCGACGATCCCGATGCTGATCGTGTTTGGTGTGACCGAATGGTTCGACTGGGATCCGTTCTCGCGTATTCGGACGTTTCTGAACGACACTCTGGGCCCCGTCATCGTGCGCTGCACGATCTGGGAGTTGCTGTACCTGGCCTTCCTCGCCGGCATCAGCGAGGAGATTCTGTTTCGAGGGGCGATTCAGAATTCTCTCGTGCTCTGGAGTCTGGCCGGAGGCGTGCTGATTACCAATCTGCTGTTCGGAATCTGTCACGCCTTTTCTCAAGCCTACTTTGTGCTGGCCACGGCGGCCGGATTCTATCTGAGTTGGGTCGCGGGGTGGCACGATCAGAATCTGCTGCCCGCCGTGCTCGCACATACGCTTTACGACTTTGCGGCACTGCTGTTTATCCGCTGGGATGCGGCACGAGAAATCGGTTCTTCACTCCCCGCGGGGACAGGGATCGATGCCGAAGCCTCGAAGTCGCGAGATGTTGAATCGTCGAGCAGTGTTTCCGAACAGGAACCTGGGGAGGATTCCATTCACAACTCACCCGATCCAGTCCCGGAAATTGGTGAAAGTGGAGAGAATGGCTAGATTGGAGATCGTATTTCCCCCTGCACCTGAGCGGAATCGTTCTGGAGACAAATGGGCGATTGATCTACGATTCCCGCCGCTTCATCCGGACGATCGATCGAACTGATCGAGCTGAACGCCCCGATGAATCATGCGGTTCTCCCCACGTCGATCCCCCTCCTTGCGCTTCGCTCCGAATCGAAAATGAACAGACACGCTGACGATGAACCTCTGAATCGACGTGCGCTTCGATCGCTCGCATTGCTCGGTGCGAACCGGCCCAGAACCGTTTTGCTCGTGATGTTTCTCTCGGCAATCGCCGCCGCAATTTACGCGATCGGCTGGATGAAATTCAAAACCGAACGGGCGGATCTTATCGATCCGAGCGTTCCCTTCCAGCAACGCTGGTTGCAATATGCCGATACCTTCGGAGACACTTCGGAAGTCGTCGTGGTCGTCGAGAGTGCTGCGCCGGAAACGATCAAATTCGCAATGGACGATCTGGGAGAGCGGCTGCAGAGCGACTCCCGGTTTTTCCGGGGCACGCTGTATAAGATCGAACCGGGAGAATTGCCTTCGAAGGGACTGCAGTTTCAAAGTCCGGCTCAACTGGAATTCGGACTCGAACGAATCGAAGAATTTCAGCCGATCATTCGCGGAGAATGGGATCTGCTCCAACTCGATACCCTCGTTCGTCGCCTCGGCTATCAAATCCGTCGACAGACCGATCAGGGACGGGACCCGCAACTGCTGCTGCATCACACGGAGTTACTGGCGGCCAGTCTCGCGCGCTCCGCTCGCGATCCGAATGAGTTCCGCAACCCGTGGCCCGAACTGGTTCCGATCGATCCGCGAATGAGAGAGAGCGCCCAGGAAGTCATTTACCTGATGAACGATTCCGGAACGATGGGTTTTCTCAAAACCTATATGGTTCGGCACGAACAGAACTTCAACGGAGCGACTGCCAGTCTCGATCGGCTGCGGGAACACATTCAGAAATCCCGCGCGAGTCACCCCGGCGTCTCGTTCGGATTGACCGGCATTCCGATTCTCGAAAACGACGAAATGAGGGAATCGCAAGGGGATATGATGATCGCTTCGCTGGTCAGCGTCGGCGGCGTCGGGCTGATCCTGCTCGTGGGATTTCGAGGATTTCGGCATCCGTTACTGACGATGATCATGCTCGGTGTGGCGATGGCGTGGTCGTTCGGATACACGACGCTCGCCATCGGTCATCTGAATATTCTGTCGGTATCGTTTGCGGCAATTCTGATCGGTTTGGGAATCGATTTTGGAATCCACTATCTGGCCCGCTATCTCGAACTCCGGCACGAGACCGTTCCTCTCAAGCCGGCGCTGTCCGATACGTCGAGTTCGGTCGGGACGGGAATTCTGACCGCCGCCATCACGACGTCGCTGGCATTTTTCTGTGCGAGCGTGACTCCGTTTCTGGGCGTTGCCGAATTGGGCATCATCGCGGGGGGAGGCATTCTGCTGTGCGCGCTGGCGACGTTCCTCGTCCTGCCGGCACTCATTACTCTGGCCGACAAAAATGTCGAACCTCGCAAACTACCGACACCGTTTGAAGGAAACTGGCTACGTGCGACGATCTCGAAAGCTCCCTGGATCGTCTTGCTCGCCTCGATCCTTGGAATCGGTGCGGTGGGATCGCGCGCCTTGCAATTTGACGAGCGGGGTGTCTCATCGCGAGTGCGATACGATTCCAATCTGCTGAACCTGCAGGCCGAAGGTCTGGAGTCGGTCGAGATTCAAAAACGGATCTTTCAGGAAGCGCGGCACTCCCTGTTGTACGCCGTCTCGCTGGCGGACTCCCCCGAGGAAGCCAGGGAACTCGCCCGCAAGTTCGAATCGCTTCCCGAAATCCATCACGTCGAAGAACTGGGGAGCCGCATTCCTCAGTTTCCTCCTTCGGAAACGCAATTGCTCGTGCAGGCATTCGGAGCACAACTCGCCCGGCTGCCCGAACGACCGCCTCAAATTACCGTACCCACGCCAGTCCAGGCGGGGCAGGAGATCGAATCGCTGTTTGAACAGTTGAAGTCGATGCCGCAAGCCGCCGCAGCCGAGTCGGTACGATTGCTCGATAGTTTCCTGGAATCCTTCGCGCAACTCCCCGCGCAAAGCCAGCAGGAGTTTCTCTCCGGTTTTCAATATCGCATGGAAGCCGCCCTGTTGAATCAATTCCGCGGACTGAAAAACGCGTCAAACTCTGTTCCGGTGACGTTGTCCGATTTCCCTCCGGAATTAACATCCCGCTTTGTAAGCCCCCAAGGTCGCTGGCTGGTCCAGGTGTATCCGAGAACGCAGATCTGGGATGTCGAACCGCTCGGGGAATTCGTGAAGCAAGTTCGTTCCGTCGATCCCGACGCGACGGGAACGCCGCTGCAAAATCTGGAAGCCTCTCGACAAATCAAAAAGAGCTATCAGCAAGCTGCGATCTACGCGTTGGCGATTATCGCAGCCGTCCTGATGATCGATTTTCTGGATTCCCGCTATAAACTCGTGGCCACAATCCCCTCTGCCATCGTTGTGGGAGCACTCGCCTGGGTGCTCCATGCCCGAAACGTCGAGATCGAACCCGTCTGGCTGGTGCTCGCGGGACTCGCGATGATCGTCACGGTGGCGGCGATCCTCGATTTTCGGGATTGCCGCGATGCGATGCTCGCGCTGATTCCTCCGATCGCCGGTTCGGCCATCATGTTCGGGTTGCTGGTCTGGCTGGGAGTCGATCTGAACCCCGCCAATCTGATTGTGCTTCCGCTGATCCTCGGGATCGGAGTCGATGACGGAGTTCACGTCGTCCACGATTATCGAGAGCAGGGAAGAACGGGCTACCGCCCTTCTTCGAGCACGATCAACGCGATCATCCTGACGTCGCTCACGTCGATGATCGGCTTCGGCAGCATGATGATCGCCTCCCATCGCGGACTCTACTCGGTCGGCCTGGTCCTGGTGATCGGCGTGGGAAGCTGCCTGCTCGTTTCGCTCGTGACGCTCCCGGCAATCCTCACCATTCTCTCCCGGAGAGCCGGCTCTGCAGTAGATAAATTGTCACACGCCGGATAACGGACAGGAAGACTCCCGTTCGTTTGGCTTGCTCGTTCGCGGTGACTTGGTAGACTTTCAAAGACAGACCGAACAAAACAGCTTCGGAACGTGTCGTTCACAAAGACACTCACTCGACCAGAAGTGTCGAAATAGATTTGAAAACTGAAAACACAAATCGGAGAGGTGGCAGAGTGGCCGATTGCACCGGTCTTGAAAACCGGCAGACCTGCAAGGGTCTCGGGAGTTCGAATCTCCCCCTCTCCGCTCTTTTTACATTGTGATGACGTAACAGGTTGTGAGTTAATCTTTTGGGTAAACACGGATTTCTCCTTTCGGGGTAGTGTGCTAGATTTGTGCTAGATTCTGACCTGCAACCGTGCAGGGTCAGCAATTGCGATCCGAGTTCTTTGCTCGTTTCTGGGTCAGCTCTTTCATGTGTTGCTGACTGACCCGGTCAGCGATGTGGGTGTAGCGGCGGATGATTTTGTCGTCGACATGCCCCACCCACGACCGGACGGTCGCTTCGGGGATGCCGCTCGTGAGGGCGTGCGAAATGAATGTGTGCCGGAAGGTATGCACGTGGCCTTCCAGCGACAATCTCTTCAGCACCCGTTTGACGGCCTTCAGCAATCGGGACGTAGTCAGCCTGTGTTGGCCGTCCTGGTATTTCCAGGAAGCGGGAGCCAGGAACACCCAGTCCGATTTTCGGGGAAGGGAGTTCAGCGCCGTCACCACGTCCTCACTCATCGGAACGGCCCGCTGATCGCCGGTCTTTGGCCGCCAGCTCCGTACTTCATCTCCGTACTTCCAGGTTTTTTCACGAATGTGGATCACGTTGTTTTCGAAGTCGACGTCTCGCCACTGCAGGTGAGTCAGTTCTCCAGATCGCATGCCAGTGTTCAGTAACACCCGGAAAGCCACTCCGTACACACCAACTGGTGCCTCGGAAACAATCTGCTCGCCTTGCTCATGCGTCCAACACGGCTGTCGTGGTGCTTTCGGCTCCTTGAGCTTGTAGCCCGCCAAGGGATTGCTGGCGATCAACTTGCGTTGCACACCGAATTTCATCATTTGCTGGATGATGACCACCTCATCGCAGACTGTCGATTCTTTGACGGTTTTTAGTCGCTTGGCGCGGTAACGATCCATGAACCTGAAGTCGATTGCCTGCGCCGGGCAAGCTTTCGTCATCTGTTCGACGTCATTCAAGACGCGGCGATATTTTTGTTTCGTTTTTCGCGCGAGTGATCCGCACTCCACGTGATCACGATAGGCCTGGATCAACTCAGCGG
>DATKCB010000059.1:0-2033 GCA_035513495.1 Planctomycetaceae bacterium
GCGGTTCCTCCGTAAAAAATCATCCGCTCGGGATCGAGAATCGAATTGGGGACCGAATGCCGGGGAACCGGACAGCGGGCGACGATCTCGGTTTTGGCCGTCTTCGGATGCGTGCGGAAAATCCAGTCTCCTTCGTAGTGAAACTCATCGGTCGTGACGCGTTTCGATCCGCGATGGGTCGAGAAATATATCCAGCCGTCCTTTCCCATCCCGAGCTGTCCGTGAATCTTGCCGGGCGTGTAATGACCTTCGGGGAGGTTCAGCGTCTCTTGCAGATCAACCAACTTGCGAAGTTTCCTGGTTTCTGGATCGTACTCGAACACGAACGCGTTGCCGCGCGGAGCGAGATGATCGCCGATCGAGGCGTAGTATTTTCCGTTGACGGCGATGCTGTCCCCCCAGTTCGACCACGGTTTTCCGGGGTAGGTCTGTCCGGGATAGTAGAGAAAATCGATCGTCGGAGGAGTTTTCGCGATCTGCACGTCCGCGCGAAGCTCGGTCGTCGCGACGAGCATTTTCTCCGAGCGGTCGGTGACGATTTCGACTCCTCCCGGAAGCTCGGGGGGATACGAGACCTCACGTCGGGTCCGTTCGAGTCGTTCCTGCGCATCGAGTGGACCTGCCAGAGCGACGATGATCAGCAGAGTTTGATGGAGAGATCGTAACATCAGTTTTGCTCCTCGATGGTGAGTTCCCGATCAGTTTTTACGTTTCGCATCTCGACATTCATCTCGTTCGGAAACGAGACGACAAGATCTACCAACTTGTGTGTTCCCAGCCCGAAGTGGGGTGTCGCCGCCTGTCCGCTGGCATATCCGTAACCGGTCGTGACCTCCTGAACGGCGATCAACGCCTGGGGATCGTTCAATCCGCCAGTCTTATAAACTTTCACGACGGCTCCGATGCCCATCCGGTTGTTGACCTTGCCGACAGGTTTCACGCGAAGCCAGTGATTCTCCCGGCTCGACTTGTTGATCAGCAGCCGCGAATGATTCTCTTCGAACCAGTTGATCAGAAACAGATCGAGTCGTCCGTCATTGTTGAAGTCGCCCGACGGACCGGCGGGAAAGTAGACCATCCCCTCTTCGATCGGACGGGGCGGTTCGAAGCGGGGAATTCCCTCGGCGCTGATTCCAACCTGCCGATAGATCAGCGGCACGATGTTTCCCGACTCGTCTTTCCAGGCAGCCGACAGATAAATATCCGGCTTGCCGTCGTTGTCGAAATCCTGAATTTCGACGTGCGGACAGCGGGCCGGGATGACGTCTCCCAGTCCGGCAGCCTCCGTCACATCCTCAAACACCGGAACTCCGTCGCGAAGTCCCCGATTGAGATAAACCTTGTTGCGGGCGGTAGTGCAGTGAATCGCCAGCACCAGATCGAGCCGGCCGTCTCCGTTCAGGTCGCCGAACGCCGCTCCGCAGGGCCAGTCTTCACCGTGCAGCGGTTCCCAGGCAAACAGTTCTCGTAGCGATTCCGGCTCGCGATAGGTTCCGTCCCCCACGCTCAAAAAGAACCGGTTACTGTGCGGAACGAAAAAATCGGGGAGCCGGTCTTCATTCAGATCGGCGACTGCGAGACCCAGTCCGAACACATCCTCGGGCAACTTCGCCTCGACGGTCACGTCGCGGAACTTCAGGTTTCCTTCGTTTCGAAACAGCGTCGAACGGGACGTC
This sequence comes from Planctomycetaceae bacterium, assembly GCA_035513495.1. Classification (GTDB taxonomy): domain Bacteria; phylum Planctomycetota; class Planctomycetia; order Planctomycetales; family Planctomycetaceae; genus DATKCB01. The sequence goes on from DATKCB010000059.1 coordinate 1,677, forward strand.
CCCGGACGAAATTTATCTTCGACGAGATACAGATCGAGCAGGCCATCGGCGTCATAATCGAACACGCCCACATTCCGGACCGACTGCAGTTCGGGTGGACAGACGCCTGACGCCTGCGTGATGTCGATCAGAGTTCCGTTGTCGTTACGAAAGAACTGCGAGAGTTGCAACTGGGCGGACCGCTGCGGTTCCTCGGTGCGGCGAGATTTCGCGCGGGCATTGTTAGAGACGAACAGTTCGAGTGTTCCGTTGTTGTCAAGATCGGCGAACAACGCACCGCTGGTCCGGGCGAAAGTCTGCACGGCCGGTTGATCGACGATGGTAAACGTTCCGTCCCCTGCATTCCGCAGCAGCAGA
>DATKCB010000060.1:0-4300 GCA_035513495.1 Planctomycetaceae bacterium
TGCCCTGAATCTCCCGCTCGCGCGATGCGATGCGCAACAGATTGTCGACCGATCCCAGGTGAAAGAAAACAAGGAGACAATTTTCAACTCTCCCGAACTGCGCTATCTGAAAAATCTCAGGCAACCTGCCCGAAATTGGGACTCTCCTTTCAATCGAGGAAACGGGAATGAAGGCGGAGGCAACAACGGCGAGGGTCAGGGGCAGGGGCATCGCAACGACGGTCAGGGGAACAATCGAAACGATCCGCAGAACGTCCGTCGAAACGATCCCGGAAACGATGCCAACGACGAACAGAACGCTCGCCCCCCTCGAAACAATCGTCGCGATTTCGATCCCGAACCGGGAAATCGAAGGTCGATGGGATCGCCGTTCGGCGGGGGAAGTTTTGGAGCGGGAGCGGCGGGTCTCTTTCAGTTTCTGGGATATCTGGCCATCGCCGCGATGATCGTCGCCATCATCGTGCTGATCGTCAAGACGATTCAGGAGCGGGAGCAGACTCTGGAATCGGAATTCGCATCCGGTGAGGGAATGGAACTCGGGGAACTCGAACCCGAACAACCTCCCGGACTGACTCCCTCCGAAGAGTTCGTGCGGCGAGCACGCGAACTTGCCCGCCGCGGAGAGTTCCGGGAAGCGGTCGCTCTGTTGGTATTGGGAGCAATGAGCGAAGTCGAACGCCGGGGATTGATTCGTTATCGCCGAGGACTGACGCAGCGCGATTACTTCCGTGCTCTCCGCGGACACAAGGAGATCGCCGCCAGCTATCGGCAGATGGTCAGGATCTACGAACCGCTCGGCTTCGGCCGCCGCACCGCCACCGCGCAACATTTTCAGGAAACACTCCACCAGTTTGAGGCAGGATTTCGTGAACGCGAAACGATTTCAGAAAACTGACTGGCTCTGGCTGGCCGGGACGCTGGTTCTGCTGGGGATGCAGTTCTGGTTTCCTCCGCTTCGGTCGGGGATGCAGAACGACACCTGGAGTACGTCTCCCGAGGGAAAGAAAGCGTTCTACCTGCTCGTCCGGGAACAGTCCGAGTGGGTGTCGCGAAACACACAACCCATTCTGCTGCGGCTGGAAGAGATGACCCGATCGAACGATTTAGATGCGACGCTGTGCATTCTCGGTCCCTCACGCGCGCCTTCGGAACCCGAATGGAAGGTGATCCTCGACTGGGTTCGAGCCGGCGGACATTTGCTGTACGCGGTTCCGTTTCAAGCGGAAAATTTTGAAATCACACAACTCGGGATCAAAGCGATTCCCGTCGGAGGAGAAGAAGCAGCCGTGTTCCAACCTCCGGCATCGCCGGATTTTCAGCTCGGTGATTTGCCGGGAAGTATATCCGACGACGACGAAAACTTTCTGTGGGATTCGACCGCCGAAATCAGCGGAGCCGCGGCCGTTCCGGTTCTCTTGTACGAAGATACGATTCAGGCAGCGCGGCAACAGTGGGGCCGGGGAGAGGTGACTGTGGTCGCCAGCGATGCCATCTTCACAAATCGATCTCTGATCTACGAAGACAACGCGCTCCTGGCCTGGCGCTTGCTCGAATCGGCGCAGAACCAGTCGAGTGAAATCATTTTTGAGGAATACCTCGACCGCACGGGGGCACCCAAACTGCTGGCGGTGTTGTTTGATTTTCCGCTCCGATCGGCTTCGTTGCAGGTGCTGCTGGTGATCTGTCTGCTTTGCTGGTATCAGAGCCATCGGTTCGGGCCGTATCTGGCGGAAAGCACCGAACCGCACCGCAACATCGTCGATCATACCGATACCGTGGGAAACCTGTACTTCCAGCGCCGCAACGGCGCTCATCCTTTACGCGTGTATCTGAAACAACTCATCGACGAACTGAATCTGAAGCAGTACAAAGGGAGAGAACGACAAGTACTCGAACCACTGGCGATGAAATTGGGACGTCCGACCCAGGAACTCTTCGATCTGTTCAAGGAAGCCGCCCAGGCGGTGCGATCGAACTTCATCGATAAAAAGACCGCCGCCCGGATGATTCTGCAGCTCTCGCAAGTCCGCCACGCAGCGCATTCCGTCAAAACCAAAACAACCTGAGGCCCAACGGCGCAAGCCGTGGGGGGAACCACGCGCGAGCGACGATTCTCACAACGAAACACTCTCCGCCCAAGCTCGCGAGCCGATTACGTCTTGCGATGTTTCCGATTCTTCATACGGTCTTCATCTAAACCATGTACATTCTTTCGTTTTGAACAACGGCTCTTTCCTCACTCATCACATGCAGGTACTTTCGTGAATCGCGACCGTCCCGAACAACAGGCTCCTGTGGGAATTCTGGCTCTGATGCTGTTCGTGTCGGGTGGTTGTGCGCTGACTTTTCAAGTTGTCTGGATCCGCGAACTGCGCCTGATTTTTGGTGCGACGACGGCGGCGTCCGGTGCGGTGCTGGCGGTCTTCATGGCGGGGTTGGGATTGGGGAACTGGTTGTTCGGCAGGCGGATCGATCGCGTGCAGCATCCACTCCGATTTTATGCTTGTCTTGAAGCCGGGATCGCAATCTCGGCGGGTGTGAGTCCCTGGCTGATCGATGGAATCCGCACGTTGTACATCGGGCTGGGAGGACAGGCCGCACTCGGATCGGAATTGGCCACGCTGCTGCGGCTGGGAGCTTCGGCTGTGATTCTGGCTGTTCCGACGCTGCTGATGGGAGGGACGATACCGGCTGCCGCGCGAGCGGTTTCGATCGATTCCGACGTCAAGCGTCGAGGCGTGGCGTTGATCTACGGGTTGAACACCCTCGGTGCGGTGTACGGAGCAGGGATGGCCAACTTTGCGTTGATCGAAATGCTGGGTAATCGAGCGGTGTTGTGGGCGGCATGTGTCGTCAACATCCTGCTGGCGTATTTCGCGTGGCGTGTCTCGCGGAGCTTGACGCTTCGTTCCGCACCGAAATCAATTCGTCGAGTGGCGGAATCTTCCGAATCAACTCCTGACGAAGCTGCACACCCGATCGGACTCGTCTGTCTCTCGTCGGCCATCGTGGGGTTTGCATTCTTTTTGATGGAGATGGTCTGGTATCGCATGCTCGGCCCGCTCCTGGGCGGAACCACCTACACGTTCGGGCTGATTCTCTGCATCGCACTGTTCGGAATCGGCGTGGGCGGTGCGCTGTACGGCTTGTTCTCTCGCTGGCTCAAACCATCTCCTTCCTTGCTGGCAGCAACCTGCGCCGTGGAGGCTTTGTTGATCGGGATTCCGTTCTGGTACGGAGATGAGATCGCTATGTGGGTGCTGCATCAACGAAACGAACCGATCGCGACATTCGCCGATCAGGTCTGGAACTGGTGCCAGGTGGGAGCGTTCGTGATTCTTCCGGCGTCGCTGGTCGCGGGGTTTCAGTTTCCGGTTCTGATCGCAATTGCAGGATCGGGACGGGAGAATATCGGCCGGCACGTCGGCTGGACGTTCGCAGCCAATACGCTGGGGGCAATTTCCGGTTCGCTCGCTGGGGGATTCTGGCTCCTTCCGCGGCTAACCGCTCCGGGTGTGTGGAGACTCGCGATCGGACTGCTGGTTGCACTGGGACTGACCGTGGCGTTCATGGGGAGGCGCAGTAACAAGCTCGGTCTGATGCTGACGGGAGTCGTGGCCGTACTCGCGCTGCTGACGATCCGTGCAACAGGCCCCACTGCGGTCTGGCGGCATAGCGGAATCGGTGCCGGTCGGGCCGATCTCCCGGGACCCGGCCGTAATGCGGAACAGGACTACCTCCACAACCTTCGTCGCTGCCGTTTGTGGGAAGCGGAAGGGAGAGAATCCAGCGTTGCGATTATTGCCCTGGACAGTCTAGCGTTTATCGTCAATGGCAAAAGCGATGGTAATGCCTACGGAGACGCCGGCACCCAGATCGGGTTGGGCCTGATCGGTCCGCTGCTGCATCCCGATCCACGAACGGGTCTGGTGATCGGCCTCGGGACGGGAGAGTCCGCCGGCTGGCTGGCCGATGTGGAGGGAATGACTTCGGTCGACGTGGTGGAACTCGAACCGATCGTGACGCAGATGGCCGAACGCTGCGCCAGCGTGAATCGTCAAGCACTGAGCAACCCCAAACTTCATCTCCATACAAACGACGCCCGCGAGTTTCTGCTCACGGTGGATAAACAGTACGACCTGATTGTCTCGGAACCCTCCAATCCGTACCGTGCCGGAATTGCGAATCTTTATACGCAAGAGTTTTACACGTCCGCTGCTGCGCGGTTGACCGGCGACGGACTGTTTTTGCAGTGGTTGCAGGGTTACGAGATCGACGAGCGGACCGTGAAAATTGTGAT
>DATKCB010000061.1:0-3348 GCA_035513495.1 Planctomycetaceae bacterium
ATCTCCCGACGGAACGCAGCTTGCCATCCTGTTACGCGAAAACCGACGCCGAAAAAATTCGCACGTGATCTTTTCGGACGACGAGGGAACCACCTGGACTCCGCCGCGAGAAGTCCCCGCTTCGCAGACCGGAGACCGGCACACCGCCGTGTATGGACCGGACGAGAGGCTGTTCATTTCCTTCCGCGACACAACTCTCGAATCGCCGACGAAAGGAGACTGGGTCGCCTGGGTCGGAACCTACGAAGACGTCACGCACGGACGCAACGGACAATACCGGGTCAGACTCAAGGACAATCATAAGGGGGCCGACTGTGCGTATCCGGGAGTTGAGATTCTCCCCGACTCGACGATTGTCACCACCACGTACGGTCACTGGACTGCCGAAGAGTCCCCTTACATTTTGAGCGTGCGGCTCAAACTCGAAGAGTTGGATTCATTCGCCGGTTCCTCGAAGTATCTACTTCGTCCCGAGTGATTCGATCACGATCGGGACCTCCATCCGCGGTTGCAGATTCGAATCGGTTTCGATCACCAGGATTCCTTTCTGATCTTCGACGCCGGGGGGAATCTGCAGCGAGAGTTCGATTTTCGTGCGGCGCGGAACCAGTTGACTGGGGAGCAGATCGGTCTCGACGAGTTTGACGGTCCCCTCGATCGACGAGAGGGAAACATGTTTCAAGGTGACCGGTTTTGGTTGGTAGTCCTGAAACGTGAGCGAAGCTTGAGCCTGTCCGTTTTCGTCGGCGTACATGTAGAGCGACTTGGGGTCGATCTTGAGCGGCAGATCGACCTCGGGAATCGCGTAGTTCCGGCCTCGAATCAGAATCGGAACCTGGATTACTTTGAAGATCTCGTCGTCGGTCCGCAGGTTGATGAGCGCCCGGCTCGTACCCGGAGGGACCGAACCTGTCACCGTCACGTCGAGCGTCACATGCTGGTTTTCAGCTTCATCCAACTCGGTCGAAACCAGTTCCGCCGTAGCGAGCGGAGAGGTCGATTCGACTCCCAGTACTTCGAAGTGACGCGATCGATAATCGGAGATCACGACTTTCTGGCTGGTTGACTCACCGCTGTCGGAGAGCTGGTAGAAGACGAGCGCCTTGGGGGCGACCTCGATCTTCCGTTCGAGGAGCGTCAGTTTGTAGGTAAGCCGTGCCGAACGAGGCTGGGGATCTTCGTAATGCACGTCGACAAAATACTCGTGCGGTCCGGGTTTCTCCTTAGTCGGATCGACGCGGAGATGAAACTCGCCCCCCTCCCCCGGCTTGTAGACTCGCTGTTCGAGTTTGGGATTTAAACATCCGCAACTCGGCCGCAACTCGGTAATCGTGACCGTCTCGTTCGAGACGTTTTTGAACGAGAACCGGGCATAGTAATACGGCTGAACTTCGGGAACCCCCTCGTTGACCATGTATTGGGAAAACACCAGCCCAGACAGGCCCCTCTGCCCGGAATCCGCATTCACCTGAGGCCCGGCCGATGGCCAGAGCATTCCGGTCAAAACCGGCAACAGCGCCCCGCACCAGCAGAGCCAGCGAGTTCGATCCGAATCCTTAGTCTCACCGATGATTGCGGACATCCTTGTCCTCCGGGCGGTCGTGAAGTACTGGAATAACACTCTTGAACTTCTAGCAGATCCCCGGAAAAGCGACAAGATGGCAAGTACAGGTGTGTCATCGAGTGAATTCGATCCAACCAAACCGGAACTTTTGATTGGGATCTGTGAATCGCAACTCAGCATTAAATAGCTCGGGAATTAATGATTGATAAGTGCTGGAAGATTCCTGCGACCGTTGTGGACATGCCGGGCAATGTTTGCAAGGTGAGAGAAGCTGGACCGAATCGGTTTCTGAGGAAGCGTCAGTCTTCTCGATGCAACTCGATTTAGTTTGCATGATTGGTGAAAAGCTGGGGCGATCGAAAACCATCGACGGAGCATGATACCGCGAGGTCGTCTTCGAAACGTGATCAATCCTAGCAGGTGCGGGCATCGGGGGAGGAGCCGGCTTCGATTGATCCCGATCGAGAATACGTTTCAGGTCAGCGAGAGACTTGATCCCGTTCACTCGTTCCCGGACCGACTTCCCGTCCAGTACGATGATCTGAGGGATGGCTGTGACTTTGTATTGTTTGACTTCTTCAGGCATCCCATCGACGTTGATCGATTCGATCGAATATCCCTCAGACCGTAATTTGCTGATGATCGGTTGCATCGTCTGACAAGGCCCACACCACGGAGCCGTGAAAAACAATGCCGACGATCGCTTCGCGGGTTCTGCTGATTGTTCAGGTTTCAGTTTCGATTCGAGTCGGACTTTGGCTTCGGAGACGTCAATCTGCAGGTCGTTTCCGCTCAGCTTCAATTGCAGGGATTCTGACGTGAAGTTCACTTGTCCGCTGTTACTTTTTCTTTTCAGGCTGACCTTTCCACTGAAGTCAAGCGTTTGGATCGCCGAGTCGTAGCGCAGTTTCTCTGCGGTAACAGTCGTCTGTCCTTCGGGATTGTCATCGTCCGACGTGACGACGGAAACGTGCTCACACTCGAGTTTCATGTGCGGCTTTCCGTCGATGCGGTCGCTCGGGAACTGATATTCACGACAGGAGACCAGCAAGAGCGACTCGTTCGATTCGTCGATCAGTTTCTGCGTCTGGATGGGATGATTGGCGACGATCACGTTGTTCGGGCCGATGATGATCCAGCACTTCGCGTCGGTAGAATCGTCGTCGGCAATCAGCGCGCCTGGAACAAATCGTGTTAAAACCGTCAGAGTCAAGAGCAGTCGCGAGAGCATCATCACCTCCTTGTGACGTATGTGTAACGAGAGAATCTCTTTTCTTTCGCACGCTGCGTACCAATCCTCCGGAATAGACAGCATTCGTCATAACATGCGAAGGGCTCACAGGATGAGTGATGAAACCGCTCGGCAGAATCTGTCGGTGGATTGCAGCATTTACAATTTCCAAACGTTCCTGTTACACATCCTTCGCAGCGAGAACAGTCGTCCAATCTCAGAGGCTGGTGAAATGCCCGAATTGACGAGCTACGATGGAACCAGTCTGACGGAAAGGTTCGTCGATGCCTCAGTTTGATAAATGGATCAACGACCTCTCGGCGATCGATCCGGTCGGCCGGGTTGCGCGGAGGTCGGTGCGCCTGCGTCTGGAAGCTGTCGGGTATTATCTGCCTCTGGCGGCGAAGCATGCGGGTGAAAACATCGAGCACGTTCATCAACTGAGAGTCTGGACCCGAAGAGCGCTGGCGGCACTCGATCTGTTTACCGAATTGTTGCCGAAGGCAGAAGAGAAGTGGTTTCGTAAAACACTGCATAAAATTCGCAGAGCTGC
>DATKCB010000062.1:0-12351 GCA_035513495.1 Planctomycetaceae bacterium
TCGGAAACCATGATAATGGTGGAGAAGGGCGCGTGCGCGATTCCCGCAAAAAATCCTGCCATCCCTACAATGGCATAGGCTTCCGGTTGTACCTGCATCCCGTCGGGACCGTACAGATTAATCAAATGTCCCATCGCCGCACCGAGACATCCGCCGATCACCATCGAAGGCCCGAAAACACCACTCGATCCCCCCGAGCCGATCGTGAATGAGGTTGTTACAATTTTCATCAATGCGACAATCACGAACAGACGCACGAGGGCAAGGGGATTCTCGGAGTTGTGAGATTCAGAACTGAGCGCCTCCTGCAGGATTCCATATCCAGTCGAAAGAACAGAAAGAAGGCGTCGGTCTTCTCCCAGCCCGTAATACAGTGCGAGTGCGGTCAGCCCAGCCAGTCCCGCTCCAATCGCGGGGCGAAAGTGCTTTTTGATCGGGAGGCGATCGAACGCCCGATGCGTTCCGTAAAAAAATGTAATGTATAAAATACCGACAAGAACCAGCACGATCGACATCAGACCGTAAGGGATCAGGTCCCATACCGTTCCGGGATTAAAGGAGCCGGGTTCGCCAAACAGGTGCATGAACCTGTACTCTTCAGGAAGTAGCAGAGAATAAACAGAAAATCCGACAATGGATGAGATCGCCGTAGGAACGATGACATCCGATTCCAGATCGCCTTCTTTGTAGAAGATTTCACCAGCGAAGAGCGCTCCCGCTAAGGGAGCACGAAATATCGCTCCTACGCCCGCTCCCATTCCCGCTGCCAGCATGATCCGCCGATCGCGGGAACTGAGTCCAAGTTTCGTCGCGAGGAGAGAGCCGAAACCGGCTCCGATTTGTGCAATCGGGCCTTCTCGGCCGCCGGAACCGCCGGTACCGAGAGTGATGGCAGAGGCGAGGGTTTTGATGAGTGGAACGCGTGCTTTGATCATGCCCCGTTTATTGTGAAATGCATCAATCGCGGCATCCGTTCCGTGGCCTTCCGCTTCGGGGGCGAACGTGTAAACGAGCACTCCAGACAGCAGACCTCCGGTGACCATGACCGCGACAATCATCCACGGCGAAAACCCTTCCTCGCTGACTTCAACTTCAAGAGGCGGTTCGCCTTTTGCCTCTCCCGGGATGTAGTTCGCAAAATAGGCCAACGATCCTGCGAGTACCAATTTCGTCAGCCACTGGAACAGTGCCGCTCCCAATCCTGCCACACATCCGATCGAGGTGGAAAGCAAAAACCACTTTCCGGTGGATCGGAATTCGAATCCGGTCAGGAAATTTTCAAAGCGACGAGAAATCATGGTAACCGTCAACGAGCGAGCAAAAAACCATCGTAAAAATGGATGCGGAGACTAGCACGACTCGCAGTGACAATTCAAGATTCGGAATCCTTCGAATTGGAAAGTGGGGAAACTCGATGTACCAGTCGAATGGCACGTCCCCGCACCAAAACATTCAGATCTTCCCACGACCACGTCTCGACTCCGACCTCAGGGTCGGCGATTCGAGCACTTCCATCTCGCTCAAATCCCAGAAAAACGACCGAATGCAAATCTCCGACTCCCCATTGATACTCTTCTGTGTAAATCGGATCAACTGCGACTCCCTTCGGAATTCCAACGACGAGGATCAAAGGGGACTTGTTTAAAACTACCAAATCGCGGGCACTACAGCTCAAAACTTCAACTTCGAGATCCGTACCGATTGTCTTCAGGCACAGACCCCGATAGAGCCCCTGCCAGGAAGTGCCTCGGCTTTGTGTCAGGCACAACTCTGCCATCTCTTGTTCGGTGGAAACGATTCCATGCAGACGGAGCAACGTGGCCGCCGCGGCAGCGCTGCATGAGGTTTCGGAAGTTTGCCGGCAGACAAAATCATCCCAGGCATCATTGCATTCGGGAGTTGTCCCCCAGACGGGTTCGACCATGGCGATCAGCGAAATCACTAACATCACCACGGCGTATAAATTCCTCCTCCGTAGCGATCCAGGCATGCTTTTCCAGGCGACGCCTGCCAGAAAGCCTGCGAGTGGAGGAAGCCAGTTCCCGACAACGATCAGGTTGCTGAAGGGAAGAAGTTTCGCCAGGAGGATGTCGTCCCAGAGGTAGTAAAGATAAACCCCCATTGTCGCCAGAGTGAGGATCAGAATGAGTACGTTGATACGCTTTGAAGCGTGTTCAGCAACAAGAATACCCAACAGAAACAGGCAACCGGAGATCCCGGTCATCACGCCGAATCCGTACATGAGGTCTGGTGCAGTCACGCGTGAGAAACCTCTTGGTTCTTGGAATCTTCAAAAAAACTGTCTTCTGAGATCTCAGATCGGAGAGTTCCTTGTGGGTTGAACTCTTTGTACCGACATTCTGGTCTTCGTGAACCATTGAATCCAGACGATCCCTGCGAACTGTTCGTATCGCCCTTGAGAGAAGGGCGTTTTCCTGCGGTCCATCACATATAAAAAATCAGCGTCTGTGCTTTTCCAGCTTGTTTTTTCGTTGTCGAGAGTTTGATTTCGTTTCACTTATTTCACTTTCCAACGCGGGTTCGGCACGTGGGCGGCTGAAATGTAAGTCTTCAGTGTTTTGACGATTTCCGGGTTTTCTGCGGAAATGTCATGTTTCTCTCCCAGATCCTGTTCGAGATTGTAAAGTTCGAAATTGTGACTTCCGAATGGCTTTACGACCCCTTTCCAAGCCCCCATGCGGATCCCTTGGGCATTTTTTCCTTCGTAAAACTCCCAGTACAGGTACTCGTGTTTCTGTTGAATTCCTTTACCGAGCAGCGTGGGCAGGAAACTGACGCTGTCCAACTCAAGGCTCTCAGGAAGATTTGAACCGGTCAGTTCGACACAAGTCATCATCAGATCTCCGGAATAGCCGATGTGATCGGATTCGCTTCCGGCAGCGATCGTTCCGGGCCACCAGGCAATCATCGGGACTCTGATCCCGCCTTCGTACAAGTCGCGTTTGGTTCCTCGCAGCGGACCATTGGAATCGAACACGTCAGCTTTGTGACCCCCTTCTTCGTGTGGTCCGTTATCGGAGGTGAATATCACGAGAGTTTTCTCCTCGATTCCGAATTTCTTCAACTTGGAAATGATTCGACCGACTTCCGTATCGACTCGGGAAACCATCGCGGCGAACTGTCGATGCCGTTCCGGCAGTTCTTCGAGATCCGAGTAAGCTTTCAGATCTTCCTCGGTCGTTTCCAGTCCATCCTGTCGTCCTTCGTTATTGGCGTGGGGGAGCGTCAAAGCGTAGTAGAGAAAGAACGGTTTGCTATGATTCACATCGAGAAAAGCGTGCAGTTCGTCTCCAATCAAGTCGGCTGAATATTCGACTTTCTTTGTTGCGACTCCCTGACCGAACTCTCCTTCACCCGGAACCACATTTCGCAGTTCGACGCGTTGTTCGTTTTTGACCAAAAAGCTGGGATAGTAATTGTGAGCGTGATGCTGGTCGAGGTATCCGAAGAACGCGTCGAACCCTTGTTTCGTCGGGACCCCCTCGGAGCCTTCGTGCCCGAGTCCCCATTTCCCAAACAGACCTGTTGTGTACCCGGCCTGCTTCATCAGTTCTGCAACGGTAAAATCATCGGGGCGCAGATTGTCTTTGCCGTTTCCTCGAATGAACGCGTGCCCGAGATGTTTTCCGGTCATCAAGACGCATCGAGAGGGCGCACAAACCGTGGAGCCTGCGTAGAAGTCCGTAAACTTCATCCCCTCCGCGCACAGCTTGTCGAGGTGAGGAGTCCGCAATACTTTCTGTTCGTAACAGCCCAGGTCACCGTATCCGAGATCGTCCGCCATGATGAAGATGACGTTCGGTTGATCGATTTTCTCCGCCCACAGAAACGTGGGGCAAAGCGAAATTGCTGCTACGACGAGACATATCGCCCAAGACGATCTCGGTTTGGCCTGGTGTGTGAAATTCCTAGAGCACGGCCTCCGACGTTTCTGTATCAGTTTGAACAATGCGTGCATCGGGGTGATTTCTATCTGTGATTGTGATCCGAGTTGATTGGATGAAACGATAAAACGATGGAAATGCTCCGCAAATCAGTATCTCGGATTTTACTAAGACAGTCAAAATTAAACTTTTTTTCTCCGCTCGTTGAACTCCCGCTCCACGAACTCGGTCAACCGTTTAATAATTTCAGCAACAGATTATCTGACGGGTGTGGATGCCCGGTGTGCTGGCGGAAGGCTTCCGCGTGGGCGACTCCGATTTCCCCCCCGCGGGTGGCAGACCAGCGTTTGCAACTGTCGAGGTACTCATCGATTCCGTGCTGCTTGCGAAGCCAGTTGCGCTGGGATTCGTGGCAAGCGAGCATTTTGAGTTTTAACTCGAAAGTCACTGTGACATCTACGATGAAACCCGGATCGATCCGTCTGCCGAACCAGTCGATCCCTTCCACGGGGTCAACGTAGTACAGGTATGGGACTTTTTCAGAAGGCCGGGCGGGGTCCCACTGGTTGGTTCGATAGTTCGGAACCGAAGCGTTGAAGCAGGCATCTCGGACGAGGCGGCTGGTCATTTCGTGGTCGCTCATGTAATCGACCGGAGGGGCTGTGAACACAAGGTCGGGCCGCACGCGTCTCAAGAGTTCGGTTACGCGTTGTCGGCTTGAGTTGTCGTGGCAGATGCTGAGGTCGCGGAATTCGAGGCATTGATACGCCGCCCCGAGCAGGTCCGCGGCCGCTTTCGCTTCAGATCGCCGCTTCTCCGCGATGGCATCAGGCGACATCTCGGCCGTTCCACAGTCGCCGGGGGTCATCGTTACAATCGTGATTTCCGCTCCTTTTTGTTTAAGCAGGGCCAGCGTTCCGGCGCATTGAAACTCAATATCGTCAGGATGAGCATGAATTGCGAGGATTCGTACAGGTTTGTCTGGTTCAGCCATTGAAATCTTCCGACTCGTTGGGTTTGATAAAAGTTTCGCGAATCGATCGCGACGATTGTGATGGGGACACCAGAACGATACTCGTTTCCCTTGCGATTAGGAACCGAATTGATGGCTCTCGACTCTCAGATTTTATCCCGCAAAACACCAACCGGACCGCTGGTTCGACACACCAAAGTCCCGACTCTGGTATTCGAAAACTCGAACGACGTCTCTCTGCACGTCGCCAAAGTCGTCGCGGCGTTGATCCGCGAACGCAGTGCCGACGGAAAACAAGCCGTGCTGGGGCTTCCCACGGGTTCTACACCGATCGGGGTCTATCGCGAACTGATCCGCATGCATCTCGAGGAAGGGCTGGACTTCTCGAATGTCGTCACCTTCAATCTCGACGAATACTGGCCGCTCGATCCGAATTCGATTCACAGTTACAACCGCTGGATGCGGGAAACGTTTTTCGATCACGTGAATGTTCCGGAACAGAACATCCACATTCCACGCGGCGATCTCAAACGAAATGAAATCGATCAGTTCTGCCAGGACTACGAACTCCAGATCGAAGAAGCCGGCGGAATCGATCTGCAATTGCTCGGCATCGGCCGGACCGGACATATCGGATTCAACGAGCCGGACAGCCCGCGCAACAGCCTCACACGACTGGTCTCGCTCGACCCTGTCACGATTCTCGATGCAGCCTCCGGATTTTTCGGAAAAGAAAATGTTCCGCTGCGGGCGATTACGATGGGTATCGGCAGCATATTGTCGGCGCGCAAAATCATCGTGATGGCGCTGGGTGAACACAAAGCCCGCGTCGTGTATCAGTCGGTCGAAGGGGACGTCACGGAACAAATCCCCGCCACGTTTTTGCAGACTCATCCGAACACGATTTATGCCGTCGATTCGGCGGCCGCTCGCGATTTGACCGCCACCAATCTCCCGTGGATCGTCGGACCCGTGGACTGGACCGATCAACTCGAAAAGCGGGCGGTCATCTGGATGGCTGAGGAAGCCCAAAAACCGTTGCTCATGCTCGAAGCCTCGGATTTTTCCGAACATCATCTGCACGATCTCGTTAAAGAACGCGGTCCTGTCGATAAGATTCGGCAGCGCGTGTTCGACAGTCTGCTTCGAGGAATCTGCACCGAACCGGCCGGGCCGGAAAATAAGACCGTGATCTGTTTCTCTCCGCACCCCGATGACGACGTGATCTCGATGGGGGGGACTCTGATTCATATCGCCGATGCGGGACACGACATTCAGATCGCGTACATGACCAGCGGGAATATCGCGGTGTTCGACCACGATGCACTGCGGCACATCAATTACGTCCGGGAATTCCAGAAAATCTTCAAGGACGATCACGTCTGTTCCGAATCGCTTTATGCGAAACTCTGCAACGATCTGTCCAGCAAAAAACCGGGTGACCCCGACGCGCAAGATATCCTGGCGATCAAGGCGCTGATCCGGAAAACCGAAGCGACCGCCGGAGCTGAAGCCGCCGGTGTTCCAGCCCACAAACTGCACTTCCTTGACCTGCCGTTTTATCGGACGGGACAAGTGACCAAAAAACCGATCGGACCGGACGATGTGAAAATCATCGCCGATCTGCTTCGCGAGCAGAATCCCGATCAGATCTACATGGCCGGCGATCTGTCGGATCCGCACGGAACGCATCGCGTCTGTGCCGAAGCGATCATTCAGGCACTGGAAGTTGTTGCCGCGGAAGGGATCGTGCCGGAAGTCTGGTTGTATCGGGGAGCGTGGCAGGATTACGAACCTTATGAAATCGAAATGGCGGTCCCGTTGAGTCCGGAAGTGGCACTTCGTAAAAAGATGGCGATCTTCAAGCACGAATCCCAGAAGGACCGGGCGTTGTTCCCCGGCAGCGACGAACGAGAATTCTGGCTGCGAGCCGAACAGCGAACGAAAGATACGGCCCGCCGCTATAACCATCTCGGATTGCCTGAATACTTTGCGCTGGAAGGTTTCGTCCGCTACACCAAGCAGTTGTAGCGGGATTCGAGCGTATTCATTTTCCGAACAGTTTTTCCCAGAACCGGTCGAAATATTCCGGAAACGTACGGGCGAAGATGAACAGTCCGATCGGGATGATCCAGAGCAGATTCAGCAGTACCGTTTGCACTCGTTTTTTCCATAAAATGAGTTTGGACATGTGAATGACAATCGCACCGCCAATCGTTTCGGTTTCGCAGGAAACTGTCTGCGATGCGTCCCTGTTGTGAGTCCTACGGGGGTAGTCCAATCGCTGTATTGGTCCCGGTGTCCCAGCCTTTGAATTCTCCATTCTGCAGATTCAATGCGCCTGAGCCTTCGAACTTCGAGCAACGAATCTTGGCCGCCGTGTAGAGCAGAGAAACCGTTTCTCGAGAATAGAGCGTCAGTTCGTTGAGACACTCGTTGAAATATCGTCCGTGCAAAATCTGGTAATCGGTGACCTGGACTCCCGTCAGGACCCACTCGTGGCAGAAGTTGAATGCCACGGTATCGCTGCCGATGTAGCGGAGGATATAGACTTTTTGAATCTGCCATCCCGAAGCGCAGTACTGGAACAGATAGGGAGAAATGAGATCGCAATCCCGGGTCACAATCACATCCGAGTGATCGGATCCCGCTCCCATGATGAGGCCAGCCGCAACGGCTTAAATGACCATTGCGAAACCTCCCTGACCTCCGGTGACCGCGTCCTTGTCGAACCAGCGAGTGCTCCAGGGATAGGAAATATTCGTGTCGGCCCATTGATCGTATCCACACCAACTGATTGCGGAATAACTCAGCTTGACGGTTTCGGTATCCCCGTCGAGACTCCAGTCTTTGATTTTGTTCTTGTACAGTCCCATGACAAAGTAAGGCCAGCGCACGCCGCCCAACCCGAGTCCCGCCTTGCGACGGTAAAAGAATGCGGCAAGGGGAAATTGTTCTTGCGCGGCGCATCCGTACGCCAATTGGGGAGTCGCGGTGTCGATGCTTTTCGTAAAAACGACTTCACCGTGCTTGGGAACGCTGGTTTTGAAGAACTCATTGCCTCCCAGCCAGGAGCCGAGGCTCTCACGCATCCCGTGATTTCCAACATGCACGTTAAGAATTGGGGGTCGCCATTTTTTAATCCTGTTGCGAGCTTGACTGCCGACGAAAAAAATTGCCCTAAGCGTTCGATCGCTCTGTAATGCTCCAAGAACCCGGTAGATTCGCCGTTCCCGTACTGCCTTTATACATCCATTTGATTTTCTGAAAACTGAGATCGACTTCTTCCACAGGACCCATCGCTGCCACGATCCCCGAATTCAGCAGCGGTGCCTGCACGACCGGGAGATGAATGGTGGGATCTCCCACTAAGCGAACGCGGGTGATCTGAACGTTCTGTAGTGAGATTTCGAAGTACGTGATCCGCTTCCAGGCGGTCCGTTTGCCGTCGCTTTTCGCACTCGGTTGACACAGCGTGATTGTGGCCTTTTTGTAAATCGTCCCGATACAGGCGGATTCCATCAGTTTGGGGGTGGCCCCGTCGAGGGGTTTGAGAATCGTGATCGCGGAACATTCGGTCGTCCCCTTCCGCGTCTCCCGGTTCCTCCGTCGGTCGCCGAGCGAGGACGTTTGACCGTTTGCTCAAAAGAAAGAATCTCGATCTCGTCCGTGTGCAGATCGTCGGTACTTTCGCCCTTGAGCACAGGCTCTTCGAGTTTCAGGAAGGCATCTAAAGGCATACGGGAGACTCAGTTTCAATTGACAGAATCAGTAGACAGATGAAGAGGAATTCGAAAAGCGTACGTCATCCCTCATCCAAATGCAAGAACTTGCTTTTCATTCAGATCGAATAACTCACAGAACCGAAAAGAGCAATAACTGGGCGACGCGAATCAGCCACGTTCGATCTGCCGGGGAGACGGTCCCCGCGTCCAGGATTTTTGCCGTATTGACTTTGATGTGACCCAGCAAGAGTAATTGCGACGCTCCCAGGGGTTTCGCCGGATTCTCGTTGGCGAGGAGCCGCAACGCGATCTGCCTGACCGACTTCACTTCTTCGATCGACGTGGGAACCTCCTCCACCCATGTCGGAGTTCTTTCAGAATCGGCGATCCGGATGCTTAACTCCAGGATCAGCGTACTGACGAGCGTCGTTTGTTCCCAATCGATTTTCTCGGCGGTGTCGGTCGGTTTGTGATAGTCGGGGTGTTGACCGGTCGAAAAGAACAGAAACGGCACTTGCTCGTTCCAGAACGGTCCGTAATCGCTGCGCACACCGATCAGATCGACCCCGATTCGAGCGACGTCCAATCCTTTCGGCGGAGGAACTGCGTCCAGGGCCTCGGTCAGTTCGGGTGAGTGTTCGCTTCCCATCACAAACACGGTTTTCAAATCCAGGTCGCCCAGCGATCGGCCGATCATGTCGGCGATCATTACGGATTTGATCTGCTCCAGCGGCACCGGCGAGTGATTGACAAACCAGCGCGATCCCCAGAGCATCCGCTCTTCGAGATCGAATGCAATCAGAATGATGCTTCGCTTCGGTTTGACAGGAGACTCGGTCAGAACCCGAGCGACTTCCAGCAACATTGAGGTTCCGCTGGCGTTATCGTCGGCTCCCGGAAAAATCGTCTCCCCGGAACTTCCCAGATGGTCGTAATGCGCGCCGATCAACAGGAACTCGTTTTCAAGCTTCGGATCGGTGCCGCGAACAATCGCTCCGACGTTCCGTCCGCTCGGAATTCGGGCATTTCCTCCAATCGAGGCCGAGGGGATCGCTTGAAAATAGCTCCCTTCGAACAACGGCTCGAGTTGGAGCCGCTCGAAATGCTGTTTGATGTATTCGCCCGCCAGCTTCGAGCCTGAACCGGAGCGCCCCCTCAATTCGGGATCCGCCAGGTAATTCAAATGAGTTTTGAGATGTTCGGTACGAATGTGTTCCTGCGGTCGAGCCACCGCAAGGGGTTTCTCCGCAAGAGATTGGGAATGGAATCCCAGGACAAGCGACAGGCAGCAAACGCGGAAAATCAGAGCACAGCGACGCATATCACCTCCCTTTGAACGGTACGCGCGAGAAGAGGAAAGTAAACCAGTCCCGGTCTGAGGACAAGGTGAAGTTGAGGCAATCTCGACCAGACTGGACTTTCGCGATTTCCCCCGGGTATCGATTCGTGCCGATTGTACCGTTTACAGGGAACTTTCCTGTTGTGTGGCAGTCCCGATGTCCGATGTAAGAAGAAGAATAGATTGTGGTTCGTCTTCCGATCCCCCGAATTCGCAGGAAGAACCGCAGAGGAAGGGGTTCCCGCTCCTTCGCAGACCCGAGCACCGCTCGCTTTCCAATGAATGGTAAGGAGACGATTCACATGTCGAAACGGATGATCATTGTTGCTCTGACGATGCTGGCCTCGGTCGCGCTGACCGGCTACCGCTCCACCAGCAACCGAGCGGAAGCCGCCGGAGAAGGACAACCCACGGATTGGAATCGATTTTATCATTATCCGTACGTCTATTATCCGCACAACTTTCAAGCTCCCCAGCAATTCAATCATATGTACTACCGGTATCCCGCCGAGCGCCGGATCCCTGTCTACAACAAGAACTGGCACAACTTCTATCTGATGGATCGCCCCTACCACAGCGGCAATCACTTCAGGCTGGATGTTTTCTGATCGTCGGCCCGGACAGAGATTGTCGAGGGGAGCGAGCAGGTTGAGGGGACTGGACCCTTCCTCGGCCTGGCGAGTCCAGGTTACGATTCCCACGCCCGATCGAATTCGATCGGGCGTTTTCGTTGGATCGACTCCGCTTGTTTCACAATCCGGACTCGATTTCGTCAAAAACTCCCGGGTTTTACAACTTGAGCTTTTTGGAGGACATCAAGTTCTCAAGTTCTCAAGTTGGCACATCTTGTGGTTCGAGGATCGTCCGGCCACAACATCTTTTGGCCGACCGTATTTCTGGAACAATTCCGGAATTGTCTGCTTGTTTCATCCCTGGCTGTTGCGCCGAGCGAGTCCGAAGACTCGGGAATCAGTGACTCGAACCGCCCGATGTGTTGCGCGGAGCCGGCTTGCGGTCTCGCTAACTCTCGACAAATTGTCAAAGAACGATGAGTTGCCTGTTTCACAACTCGATTCACTTTTTTGACGTAACTCCAGAAAGTTTCAAACTTGAGCTTTTTGTAGGATGTCAAGTTGTCAACTTGTCAAGTTGGCACATCTTGTGGTTTGCGAATTCACGGACCCCAACATCTTGTGGTCGGTTGGTTTTTCGTGAAAAATTTTCGAATCGTTGCTTGTTTCATGGTTCCGTGTTGCGCTACGTCGAGGTTGAGGAAAGTCTTCGCGCGCGGAGGCGCGGTGACGCAGAGTTTTCAGAATTCGGTCGGGAATGCCTTCCCTTTGAACCTTGAACATTCGACCTTGAACCTTCTGCTTTGCCATTGGGATTTTGACATTCGTCATTCCTCTACAAGAGGCGGGTTTGTTGCGCAACGGCTTTGGAGAATCGGCGGAAGTGGCGAGCCGCACAGGAGAAACGTGCCTGGACGGCGTTGCGCGGGGCGATCAGAGGCGGTTCGACGAAGTGCCCCGCGCTCGCTGGGGGCGATCCGCCGATGAAGACGATTGAGCAAACCACGCGAACTCCGGCGGATCGTCCCCAGCCACCCATAATTTTTTGCCACAGGCACCCAGCGAGGGACTTTTTCGGCGGATTCCAATCACTCGCATCGCCTCGCTCGCGCCGAGTGCCGCAGTTGAAAAATCATGAAGAATGGATTCGCCAAGAGTGCCACTGGCGTCTTCGAGAGCGGATGGTGAGCCATCCTGTTGCTAAAGCAACCCGGCCAGTTTAATAAAACTGGCTACCCTACGGCCTTTGATCTCCCACCGCTCATTAAATCCCCCCTTGAGCGAATCTCGATAGATATCTCCCCAGTCGATCTGCCTCCAACTGCTGATCTCCTTTCTTGATCCGCTCGAAAATCGTTTCAATCTGTTTATGCACCTTTCGCTGATGTCTGATAACCAGTACAGAGAAAGAGGTCGTCTCTTCGGTTTCAGGTGTCTCACTCTTTTTACCTGTGTACCATTTGTCGAGGCTCTGAACGACCGCAGGGGAAGTGACCTTCAACAGTACCTGTCCTGGTCCGTCGGGATTGGACTCCGACACCCAGGAGCCCGGTGCAACGATCAGGGGTAGTCCCTGCTCCAGGTCGTTGGCAACGTCCGTCTGTATCCGATAGTAACGGGTCAGAATCTCGTCGGCGGGATCTTTTCTTTTTTGGTTTTCAGACTTCTGTCGCACAAATCGGTAGTCATCGAGAATCCTCTTAATTTCCAAGAGAATCGGTTCTTTCTCGCGAACGATCATCACACCGGGACGGGGGCTCAGAATTGCTCCCATCTCAAACTCGGGCCCGATCATTTCTTCGTTCCAAAAGGCAGACGTTCCACAATCCCGGAAACC
>DATKCB010000063.1:0-14282 GCA_035513495.1 Planctomycetaceae bacterium
CATTCGAGTCGCCGTCACCGGAGCCGCCGGTCAGATTGGATACGCCCTGGTCTTCCGGATCGCGTCCGGACAGATGTTCGGTCCGGACCAGCCGGTGATTCTGCATTTGATCGAAGTTCCACCCGTGCTGCCCGCTCTCGACGGAGTGGAAATGGAACTCGACGACTGCGCGTTCCCGACACTCGCCGGGGTGGTGAAGGCCGATTCCAACCATCTCGTAGACGGATTCGCCGGCTGCAACTGGGTGCTGTGCGTCGGAAGTATTCCGCGTAAGGACGGCATGGAACGGGGTGACCTGATCAAAATCAACGGCCCGATCTTCACCAGCACCGGCAAGGCGATTCAGGCGGCGGCCATGAAGGACGTCCGCGTCCTCGTGATCGGGAATCCCTGCAATACGAACTGTCTGATCGCGATGCACAACGCTCCCAGCGTTCCCCGCGATCGCTGGTACGCGATGACGATGCTCGATCAGAACCGCGCCGTGTCACAGCTCGCTCAGAAATCGGGACAGCCGGTCTCTGCGATCAAGAACATGGCGATCTGGGGCAACCATTCCGCCACGCAATACCCCGACTTCTATCACGCGCAGATTAACGGCAAGCCCGCTGCCGAAGTGATCGGTGACGAAGCCTGGCTGCAAGGGGAGTTCATCAGCATCGTGCAGAAGCGCGGAGCGGCGGTGATCAAAGCCCGCGGGGCTTCGTCAGCCGCCTCGGCCGCCAATGCGATTATCGATACCGTCAAAAACGTCGTCACACCGACCGCAGCGGGCAGCAGTTTCAGTGCCGCCGTCTGCAGCGACGGGAGCTACGGAGTCGAAGCGGGTTTGATCAGCAGTTTTCCTCTGACCAGCGACGGAAAAACGTGGAGCGTCGTGAAGGGGCTCGAACACAACGAATTCGGTCAATCGAAAATCGACGCCACGATCGCGGAGCTCGTCACCGAACGGGATGTGGTGAAGGATCTGCTGGCATGATGTAGGAGTTCGTGAGGATTCCGGTGCCAGGAGTCAGAATTCCGTTTTTGATAGTTGAAACGGGAATGCCTAAAGCGGCGAACATTCAAGGTGCAATTCTCAATGTTCAAAGGATCGAGAACTAAGAATAGCGGAACCGGACACGACGACGATCGCGGTAAAAAACGGTTGGCTTATCACGACGGCTCGCCGTAGAATGAGACTATGTCAGAAACACCCACGATCACTGAACTCGACATTCTTGCCGACGTGATGGCCGCCGACGAGGGCGATATGACGCCGGAGGTTGCGCGATCCGTACTGAACTGGAAATTTAGCAGCCGTACCATCTCGCGCATGAATGAACTCGCGGATCGAAACAACGAGGGGACCATCGCGGCCTGGGAGCGGCAGGAACTCGAAAAATATCTTCGCGTGGGCAGCCTCATTAACATCATGCAGGCCAAGGCCCGGTTGTCGCTCAAGTCCGCCAGTTCCTCCGAGTCGTAAGCGATGGCCCTTTCCCGTCGCCAGCTTGTATGGAGTCGAGCAAACGGATGTTGTGAATATTGCCGCATGCCGCAGGAACTGGATGTCCAGCCGTTTCAGCTCGATCACATCCGTGCCCAAAAGCACTCCGGGCCAACAACTACCGCCAATCTTGCACTCTGCTGCCTCCCGTGCAACAGCTATAAGGGAGCCAACGTCGCCGGTTACGATCCGGAAAGTGATGAACTGTGTCCTCTCTTCAATCCACGGCTCGACGACTGGAACGAGCACTTCGAGTGGGCTGGTCCGGAACTGCTGGGCAAGACGGCGATCGGCCGAACGTCGATTGAAGTTCTGCGAATGAACTTACCGCACCGCGTGGAACATCGGCGACTACTCATAGAGGCAGAGTTGTTTCCGCCCGCGAATTAAGTTCGACTGCAACTCAATACTTCGAAATCGACACATAGGACTCCTGCTGTGAACCTCCTCCTCAGAAACTGGGACAACGAGCACGTCTGGCATCCGTTTGCTCCGATGCAGGCGTTTCGGGAAGAGCACGCGCCGATCATTGTTGAAGGGGACGGGTTCGATCTGATCGATTCCGAGGGGAATCGCTATCTCGACGGGATCTCGTCGCTGTGGTGCAACATCCACGGACATCGCGTTCCCGAAATCGACCGGGCGATTCGGGAACAACTCGATCGGGTCGCTCACACGACGCTGCTCGGAATGTCGAGTCCTCCCTCGATCGAACTCGCGCGGCGATTGTGCGAGCTGGCTCCGGAGGGACTCAACAAGGTCTTTTATTCCGACAGCGGTTCCACTTCGGTCGAAGCCGCTCTGAAAATCGCCTTTCAGTATCACGCTCAGAAGCGAAGCGGTGCCGAACACCGTCCGCTGTTTGTCTCGCTCGATCGAGCCTATCACGGAGATACCGTCGGCTCGGTCTCGGTCGGCGGGATGGAGTTGTTCCATCGTGTGTATGGAGACCTGTTGTTCGAGACGCGGCGAGTTCCTTCGCCGGTCACATTTCGGATCCCGGACGGCTTCAGTCCCGATTCTTATCTGTCTCACTGTTACGATGAGGTCGAGCGAATCCTGAAAGAGTCCGGCAACCGGATTGCAGCATTCGTGATCGAGCCGCTGGTGCAGGGGGCGGCGGGAATTCTGGTTCACCCTCCGGGATATCTGAAGTTCGTGCGGGAGATCACGCGCGACTACGGCATTCCTCTGATCGCCGACGAAGTTGCGGTCGGATTCGGCCGCATCGGGACGATGTTCGCGTGCGAGCAGGAAGAGGTCTGCCCCGATTTTCTCTGTCTGGCGAAAGGGATTTCGGGAGGCTACCTTCCTCTGGCGGCAACATTGACGACCGATGAAATCTACGACGAATTTCTCGGCGAACCGTACGAGGGCCGTACCTTCTTTCACGGACATACGTATACTGGAAACGCACTCGGTTGCGCAGCCGGACTGGCCTCGCTCGACCTCTTCCAGCAGCACGAAGTGTTGGAAAATGTCGCGAAAAACGACGTATTGCTGACCTCCCGGCTGTCCGAACTGGCCGACCATCCGCACGTCGGGGAGATCCGGCAGAAGGGAGTGATGGTCGGCATCGAACTGGTACAGGAACGGAAGGGAGCCGCCGCGTTCGATCCTAAACTGCGGATGGGACATCGGGTGACGCTGGAGGCTCGCAAAAGAGGTTTGATCCTCAGGCCGTTGGGTGACGTTGTCATTTTGATGCCGGCCCCCGCGATGCCGGCCGCGAGGGTTGAGGAGCTCTGTTCGATCGCGTTCGAATCGATTCAGGCGGCAACCCGCGACAGCGCCCGATTGACTGTATTTCGATGATACTCGCGGATAACATACGCGGTTCGAAATTTTTTCGAACTTCTGAAATCGTAAAATCAAGAAATCGTCGATAAGATCAAAGACCCTCAAGCTGCACCCCACCCCATGGTTTAACCTCCGAGTGCATCGAACACCATGAGTGAAAGCCAACTCTCCCCTGTTCCTTCCGAGTCCGACGAAGATGGACCGGATACCAAGTCGATCGCAATTGCCATCGTTGCTCTGATTCTGCTCGGAGCGACGTGGTTTGCCAGCCGCTCGGCGCCCGGTTCCGGCTGGACGCTGGCGTTTCTGTCGATGCAGGTGGTTGTTATCTCGATTGTGATCTGGCAGGCTTGCGATCCCTTTGCCGACGCGGCCCAGTGGATCGGCGAGACGTTTCGATTGCCGGGATCGGTCCGCGGGGCGACGCTCGACGCGATTGCCAGCTCGATGCCCGAATTGTTCAGCGGGATCTTCTTCGTCGTGGTGGCGGTGACCGGTACAGAGGGGGGAACCCAGGCTGAGATGATCGAAGCCGGAGCGGAAGGCTACGGCTCGACGATCGCCACCTGCGCCGGGAGTGCAATCTACAACATGATCCTGATCCCGGCGTTCTGCGCGCTGGTCATCTCGTTCACCCGCAAGGAACGCCCCACGATCGACATTGAGGATGATGTCATCACCCGCGACGGAATGTGGTTCGTCGGTTGCGAACTCCTGCTGATCGTGTTTCTGTTCCAGAACTCGATGGAATGGTGGATGGGGGCGGTCTTCCTCGGGCTGTATGTCGTCTACATTTATCATCTCTACTGGTCTGCCGGGGTTTATCGGCGAAAGATGGATCATCTGCACGGGCACCTCGAAGTTCACGGAGTCGAAATCGAAACGGAAACCGTCATCGAAACGCTCCGAAACGACGGTGTTCGCGTCTCGCGTGCGCTGGTCCTGAAAGCGCAAGTCGAAGTCATGGAAAAAATATCGGATAACGATGAGGAGGAACCTCCCGAGACTGCCGGCGTGTTGTTCAATCTGTTTGGAGTTCCGCTCAATCACGCCACGGTCTGGATCGTGATCGCCCTTTCGACGATCGTTTCCGCTGTGGCCTGTTATTTTCTGGTGGAAACCACGCTGGATATGGCGGTACAACTGCAAGTCCCCACGTTTTTCGTTGCTGTCATCGTCGCTGCCGCGGCATCCTCGGTTCCCGATACCTTGCTGGCCATCGGAGCCGCCCGTCGAGGGGACGATTCGGGCGCCGTTTCGAATGCGTTCGGCTCGAATATCTTTGACCTCTGCGTCTGCCTCTCGATTCCGCTGTTTGTGAATGCCTATCTGACCGGCTGGGAGCCGGTCAGTCTGACGCAGGACGGAAAACCGATGGTGGGACTGACCGGCCTGAGACTTTTACTCGTGATCCTGACGGCTTTGACGTTGGCGATCATGTGGCACAAACGCCAATTGACTCGAACCAAGGCGCTCGTGCTGTGCGGACTGTACGGAGTCTTCATCGGTTACGCCGTCCTCGGTTCGCTCAACTTGCTCCCGTTTAGCCTTCAATAACGTCCTCATTTTTCGCTGGTCGCTGTTTCCAGGGTCGCCCAATCGGGAAGTCCTTCGGTCGAGATTTCCAACTGCGGAATCGCCCACAAAAACGTCGTTGCGGTGATCAGAACGACGCCGATCAGATTCAATATGAATCCGTTCCAGGCCATGTGACTGATTTTCAACTTTCCGCTCCCGAACACAATCGCATTCGGCGGAGTCGCGATCGGCAGCATGAAAGCGCAGCTTGCTGAAACCGCGGCAGGGATCATGATCAGGCGGGGATCGATTCCGAGATCGATCGACATGGCACCGAGGACCGGCATCATTGTCGCGACGGTCGCCACGTTCGTTGTGAACTCGGTCAGAAAGGTCATGGTCAAGCAGACTCCCGCCACGATCACCCAGGTCGGCTGCGAGGCGAGCAGCGAGCTCGCTCCACCGCCGATCCAACCGGATAGTCCCGTGACCTGAAAGCCTTTCGCCAGTGCGAAGCCTCCACCAAACAGCAGCAGAATGCCCCAGGGCAGTTTTTCGAGCGTCTTCCATTCCATCAGCGGCCGACTTGTGTTCTGTCCGGTTTCGCGCACGGGAATCGCGAACATCAGAACGCACATCGTCATCGCGACGGTCGAATCGTTGATCGCCTCCTCAGCGAACTCGGGGGACGCGTGCATTACGTCAACCAGAAATGCCTCCGCGGCACTTCCCCAACCGGGAATGTGAAATCCCAAGCCCAGATCGAAGCCCGTCCGGAACATCCACAACAGCGCCGTGGTCACGAAAACTCCCAGCATCCACTGTTCCCCACGGTTCATCGGGCCGAGCCGCAGCAAGCGGCTTGTGAAAAAATCCTCTTCGACCTGAATTTTCCGCGTGACGTTCCGGCACAAAAGCCACCACGTGATCCCGATGAACAGGACCCCCATCGGTAAAAAGGTGACGATCCATTTCCCCATCGAGAGAGGCGGAGGATTGCCCGAAAAAATCTGACTCTCGAACAGCCCCTTGAATGCGACATTCGTCGGGGTCCCCACCAGAGTGATCAGGCCTCCGATACTGGCCGAGTAGGCAATCCCCAGCAGCAGCGCGATTTCGAGTTTCTCGGCTTCGACCTCAGTAAAGTCCTGCGTCTCCGACTCGCGCAACGAAATCGCCAGTGAGAGGGCGATCGGAATCATCAACAGCGTCGTGGCGGTATTGCTGATCCACATCGACAAAAACGACGTCGCGATCATGAACCCGAGTACGACCCGCCGCGGAGAACCACCCACGATCGTGAGAATCTTCAAGGCGATTCGCCGGTGCAGTCCCCACTTCTCGATCCCCAGCGCGATCACGAACCCTCCGAAAAACAGAAAGACGGTATGATCGATATAGGTATTGCTGACATCCCTCGATGTCAGAATTCCCAGCATGGGAAACAGCACCAGCGGAATCAGGCTCGTGGCGTAGATCGGAATGGCGTTCGTAAGCCAATAGCAGGCCATCAACGCCGTGACCGCCAGCAGACGCTGACCCTCAGGAGCCAATGCGGGAAACGGACCCACGAACAGTATCAGCAGAAACAGCGCCGGCCCCAGCCATTTCCCGAGGCGGGGAACGAGCGGATCTTTCAGTGCTTCGGCAGGATCGTTCATATCGAGAATTCAAGTTTGAGCAGTTCAAAGGGAAGGAGCTGGCTCAGGATGTTACCAGAGTGAGGAAACTGCTGCCATTCGCGTTTTGAAACGGAACCGCCAGCGATTACGATGAGCAAATCACCCCGAGCGCCGTCACCACCCGAGCCCCAAAGGAGTTTATCATGCCGTTCATCAACTGGATCAACGAAGAGGATGCCGAAGGCGACGTCGCCAGGGGATATCAGTTCTATTTCGACAAACGCCCCGACCGGACCAGGGTCGCCGACATCATCAAGTGCTTCAGCCACCGCCCCGACTTCATGCAGCAGGTGATGGATTTCAGTTGGAAGCTCCACTTCTGCGACGGACACCTGCCCGAACGGGTCAAGGAGATGATCGCCACGCTCGTCTCGGGACAGAACCGGTGTCCGTACTGCATGCACTCGCACGCGTTCTTTCTGGACCAGCAGGGAGCCGGAAGTGAAGCTGTCGCTGCGATCGGCCGCGGGGAAATCGACGCCGCACCGATCACCGACGCCGAAAAGACGCTGCTCCACTTCGCCCGCAAACTGACGCACGAGTCGTACCGCAACACCCCGGAAGAAGTCCAGAAACTCCGCGACGCTGGCTGGACTGAACCGCAAATTGCCGAAGCGGTCTACATCACCGCGATGTTCGCCTTCTTCAATCGAGTCGCGAACGGTTTCGGGCTGGAGGATCCGAAATACTACGAGATGAAAGGAGAGCCGGATCCGCTGGCCGGTGTGGTGCCGAAAGTGGGTCAAGCGACTCCTTGAAGGAACCTGCTCCGCAAAGGTGCGGGAGTCCAGATTTGAGATGCAGGAAGTAGTCACTGTTTTTTGAACCTCGATCCTTTTCTTAGACATTCGGGATTTTGACATTCTCCCCCTCCGCTTGTTTCACACCTCGGGTCGTTTTTTTGACGTAAGTCCAATAAGTTTCGAACTTGAGCTTTTTGGAGGATGTCAAGTTGTCAACTTGTCAAGTTGGCACATCTTGTGGTTTGCGAATTCGCGGACCACAACATCTTGTGGGTCGTGAAGTTTTCTGAAAAATTTTCGGATTGGTTGCTTGTTTCATGGTTCGATGTTGCGCAGCGGGGCGTTGCTTTCGACGCAAAGGTGCAAAGAGGCAAAGACGCGCGAAGGAAAGTCCGTTCGAGTTTCCGATTTCAGATTTCCTTTGACATTCGGATTTTGACATTGAGCTTTCCCCTTCCGCTTGTTTCACAAGTCCTGTCGATTTTTTGACGTTTATTGACGTAAGTCCAATAACTTTCAAAGGTGGGTTTTTTGTAAGATCAAAACTTCACAAGTTCAAAACTTTGAATGAAACCCGAGAGATTTGATCGGTTTTAAAGTAGTTCGGAAAATATTTCGGATTATTGCTTGTTTCACTATTCGATGTTGCGCGGCGGAACGTCCTAGCATAGGTTTCCAGCTTGTTGGTGTTTGGAGTTCGCACCGCGTTCCCCCTATCGCTTGCGCGATTGGGCTTGAGGGATTAAGGAGGCTGGAAGCCTACGCTACGTCGCGCCGTTCACCCTGAACTCCTTCGTTTTGGCATTCTCCGTCTTCCTCCGCTGTCGATCCCTCTACCAGAGGCGGGTTTGTTGCGCAACACGGCCTTCGTGGAATGGGACCATTGTCCCGTTCGCGGAAGTGCCCGGCACACATTCTCCGTCGTTTGAACTGGCGAAGTTGCCGGGGTTGGAGATCGAGTCGAGTTCGGCTACCCCACTCCATCCCCCGCGAATTCGGCGACGTGGGGCTGATTGCTCGAAAAAATGCGGTTTCCTCCGCTTCCTCCTGCGCGGCTGACTTGCAAACCGGAGGGATCCGGATTAGATTTAGCGGTTCGAAATTTTGTTGTTTCGCGGAGACTTTACGACGTACAGGAGCCCTCGATGGGTCGCTACACGGGACCGAAAGGTCGCATTAACCGCCGAATTGGAGCGGTCATTTTCGAAAACGCCGGAGCGATGAAAGCTCTGGAAAACCGGGATACTCCTCCGGGCCAGCACCCCCGCCGGAAAAAACTCTCGATTTACGGAACGGCGCTGATCGAAAAGCAGAAGATCAAGTTTTATTACGGTTTACGGCAAAAAGTGTTGCGCAAATACTTCGACAAAGCGCGTCGCATCAAGGGGAATACCGGCGAGCAACTTCTGATTCTGTGCGAGCGGCGACTCGATAACGTGATCCGCCGGGCGGGGTTCTGCAAAACCCGGCCGCAAGCGCGGCAGGGAGTCGCCCACGGGCATTTTCTGGTCAACGGCCGCAAGGTCGACCGGCCCTCGATGCTGGTCCGTCCGGGCGACGTGATCTCCGTCAAAAAACGGCCCAATCTGCAAAAAAATTACCGGGAGCTTCTGAACGAAGTGACCGGAGAATCATGTGGCTGGATCGATTTCGATTCCACGGCGCTCGAAGCGCGAGTCAGCGTGTTGCCGAGTTTCGAAGATGTCAGTCTGCCGGTCGACGTCGGTCAGGTCGTGGCGTTGATGTCCCGCTGAGAGCTGCGCTTCCAATTCAACAATTCTGCACGCTTCCTCTTTGCCAGAGGAGGCGTTTTTCTTTCGATAAAATCTGTTTCGGCAGTGGAACCGGATGCGTCGAAACGGTTACAGTTTTTTCAGCCCGAAATGATTGTGCTCATTTCCTGATTTGTTTGAGGAATTGCGAATGTCCGAGGAACGCTACCAGACGATGCTGCTGTTCGGTGCACCGGGCGTGGGAAAGGGGACACAGGGGAGAATCCTGGCGGATATTCCCGGCTTTTTTCACATGTCGTGCGGAGAGGTGTTCCGTTCGATCGACATTCACTCCCCCGACGGGAAACTCGTTTACGACGCAACCTCTCGCGGAGATTTCGTCCCCGACGATTTGACGATCAAAATCTGGAAAAAAGCGATGGAAGGGAAGCGGGCCACCTCGCAATTCAAACCGCACGAAGACATCCTCGTGCTCGACGGTCTCCCCCGCAACGTGAGGCAGGTCGAACTGGCGAGCGAACACCTCCATGTCGCCAAGATCATTCATCTCGTCTGCTCGAACGAAGATGCGATGATCCACCGCATTCGCCGCCGGGCGATTCGCGAGAACCGCGTCGATGACGCCAACGAGGCGATCATCCGGCATCGCCTGGAAGTCTATCAGCAGCAGACGCAGCCGGTGCTCGACTGCTATCCTCCGGAAATGATCTCGCAGATCGATGCGATGGGCTCCCCGGCGGAAGTGCTCTATACGTTGCTCAGTCACATTATCCCGGTTCAGAACGAACACTTCAAACAGCTCGGCCGCAGTTATTGATGCTGTCTGATGGTGCAGTGATTACCAGTGTCGAATAAAACGGGCTGAAAGCCCGTTTTACGGGACCGGCTGTTCGGCGGGAACGACTCGGAAACGATTGACTGTACGATCGACCGAGTCTTCGACTCCGTTCAGAAGTTTCTCATCCAGAATCTGTACCGCGACGCGCTGCGCAAAGCGGTAGCCTTCCCAGACAACGCGCTGCGCGACGTCGATCGTTCCGTGGACGACTTGCGCCGGAGGAGTCTGCTCGGCCCCGATGCGATCGGCGACTTTCCGGTCGAGATTTTGCGATCGTTTCTGGACCCAATCGACGGCTCGATCGATCCGTTTCAGATTTCCGATGGAGGTCTGCGAGTAGTCTCCGAGAGACATGCCGGAGAGATCGATCGCCATTACGGCTTCTCCGCTCGCTTCATTGATTTTCCACGTCTTCTGTTCGATCTCTTCGATGGTGCCGATGACGATTTCCTTGTCGTCGGTAAGGGGTGCCAGGACATCGTCGAAAATCCGCCAGACGCTGATGTCGCCGATCGAGATCAGATTATAGGCGATGTTGTTGAAATCGAGGGGACTGTCCGGACGATCGATCGTCCAGGGGAGATGCTCGTAAGGAGCCGCCGGTTCGTAGGGAATCGCCTGCCACGCGCGTAAATCGAGATCTTTCCAGTAGAGCGGAGTAGCTTCTGCCTGCGGAAAATACGCAACTTCCGGCTCGAGGATTTCCCGCACGACGCGGCCGTCGAACTCGAAGTCTTCGTTGTCCATCCCGACGAGATGCAGAATGGTGGGGGTCAGGTCGGCGAGACGGACCGGTTCGCGCAACCTCGCTCCGCGACGAATGTGCGGTCCCGAGACAAACCAGGTCGCCCGCATCGAGTCTTCCAGCGGATATCCGTGCATCGTTCCGGGGGAGCTGTGCTGGCTGAAATACCAGTTCGGGCGGGCGGTGACCACCAGGTCGGGCGCGAATTCATCTTCGCGGTATTTCAGGTTCGATTGCCAGAGCATGTGCCGGGTGAGCGCGACGACGCTGTCGGGATACTTCGAATCGGAGGTCAGCCGGAGCCACTCCCGCTCGTCCATGTGCAGGTTCGAAAAGTCTTGCGGCAGGAACAGCAACAGCTCCAGCGGATCGCGTTTCGGATGAGAGACGACATCGAAGGCCGCTCCTCCGTCGGAAGTCGGCCGCACATTTTTCACAACCCGATAGCGGTACACCCACTTCGAATCGAGTCTCAGCCGCCGGTCGATAACCGCCTGTCCGCGATCGGAGGTCGTGATCAGGATGCTGGTTTCGGACAATCTCATCAGCACGAGGTCGATCGGATTCTGCCAGCGTCCCTGTCCGTCGCGTCCCCGAGCCGCGGCAATGGTTTCCGGCAGGTTGAGGGGAGGGATTTTTTTGTCGATCCGATACTGCAACAGTTTTGCCGGGGACGAAGTTCCGTACCACTCGTTGGAGCGATAATGATCTTTGGGGAGAAAGATCCGCGCGGCACCGTCGGAGTCTCCGTCGACGAAGACAAATTCCCGCGAAGAATCTTCCGGGTGGCGGTTCCAGAACCGATGCTGACGGACCGACATCCCTAACCCGCCTCCCACCCAGCGTCCCTGCTCGTCGACTTCGCGCGGCCGGTGGAACAGTTCGTCGGCCAGATCGTAATGCGTCAGATGCGACTCGCGTCCTCCGTGATGACCGTGATCGCTGACCAGCATGAAGTAAGTGGAATCACGCAACCCCTGCGCTTCGAGCGAGCGCACCACTTTTTCGATCAATCGGTCAGCCAGCGCGATCGTTCGCCGCGTCACGCCGAATTGCCCCCGGGATTTTTTATGACTGATCGAGTCGGTCTCGGGGAGCCAGATGATCGTCACGGGGCGATCCTGCGCGATCAGATATTTGAGTGCGAAATGCGTATTGGCGTCGTCGATATAGTTCCAGGCTTCCTGCGCCCGGAAATAGGGCATGGTTCGGATCAGGCTCCGCGTCCACAACATCGGCGGGACTTCCGTCATCATCGGCAGAATGCCGGTGGCCCAGTCGCTGTTGTTGTCTCGCAGATGCCGAAACAGCGGGGGGATATCCGAGACTTGCGACATTCTCCAGCGCTCGCCGGCGCGCTCGCCGTGGGCGACGTCGTACGCCGCGGCCTGCGCCGATTGGACCAGCTTATCGACTCCCTCGGGATTCAACAGCCGGGTGCTGCGATTCGGCCCCAGCGTTTCCAGATACGATTCCGAATAGAGCGAGCGGCGGCTAAACCGGACCTGACCCTTGAGGCCGTGACGGTCGGAAAAACACCCGGTCCACATGGTTCCGTTCGAAGTGATCGTGTCCGAAGGGAAGCCTGTAAACGTATCGCCGAGCCACGTTCCCCCGTCGATGAAGAGCTTTTTGATGGTGGGGATATGCTCCATCGCGGCCATTTCGCGAATGACGTCAGGGCGTAAACCGTCCAGATAAAAGACCACGACACGCGCGTCTTTCACGGGAGCCGAAACCTTTGTCTGCGCGCCCGAGAATTGATTCTCGAAACGCAACGGCTGCGGATTCGATAAGGCCTCGACGCGCGCTTCAAACCGACCGGTGTTGTCGCGGAAATTAAAATCGTTGATTCCGAGGTACAATCGTCCCGAATCTTCGGCGGTGAGGGATACCTTCTGTCCCACGAAAAACGGGCTTCCGTGACCGATGCGACCGATCAGTCCGTAACAGGGAGCCGGACCGAGCCGGGTTGCGGGGAGCGGAAACACTTCGTCTAACGCGCGGTCGTCGTAGAAATACGTTCCTTCGGGCCCGACCGATCCTTCGCTGGAGAGCGTCGATTTTTTGCCGGGCTTGATCGATCCGAACGCGGTGATCGAGAAACTTTCACCCGCCTGAAATTCGAACCCGGTATCGACCCATTCGGTGTTTCCGGGAATCGCGATGGTCGTTGCTGAGGCTGTGGGAACGGCTTCCAGTTGCGCGCGAATCGTCACGTCCCGCTCGCACCCGGCGAGCAGGAACCCCGAAACAACCCACAAAAAACTGAAGAATTCACGTCGCGCAGTCATCTCACCAGGTCGTCATCGTTGTGGAATGCCGTCAGCTCCGGGCAGGGTCAACGGAGACCTCTGCTGGAGGTAACAGTGTGTTGAAAAGGGGACAGGCACTTCGCGACCACGCGAATACGATGAGGATGATCGCTTCCTGCCCGGAGCCTGTCACTCTTTCAACGGTCTGAAAATCGTCAGCACTCCTCAATTCGTCACAACCGGCACAATCGCTGAACTGATACTGGCAGAAGCAGAGCAGTCAGACAGAACTGGCACCGCCAACGCACCCTTTGTAGAGACAAGGTAAACTTTGACGATTGGGTAGAATGTGCGGATTCCCGGGAAAGTGCCCCTTCAGAGATGCACTGGAATCCAACGCTCCTGCTGCCCCGGTTTTGGTTCGAGTTTTGGCTCCATCCAGGGAATCGTACGCCCTTCCTCCCGACACGCTCGAATCGCCGCTTTGAACCGCGACACGATCTGATGCAGACAATCCCGTTCGGTGGCACCTTGGGCTGTCACCTCGGGAAGATTACTGACGACAGCCCGGTACGAGTGCTCCTCTGCATCGGGGGGCGAGAGAATCACGTGGCAATCGTAAACCGGAACGGAATTCTTGTCGGTGATCGGGAGATTGAAATTGTTCATGTCTCAAAAATGTAACCGCTTACCTCGTCGAAGCAAGTCCGAACTGTTCGGGGAGAGGGGCCTCGACGCGGATCCAGTCTTTCCTGGTGGGATGTTCGAATTCCAGAGATGACGCGTGCAGCAGAATCACACCATCGAGTGATTTTTTCGCTCCGTATTTGCAATCTCCGACGATCGGAGTTCCCAGATCGGCCAACTGGACCCGTATCTGATGGCTGCGTCCTGTCTTGGGTTTGATCTCCAGCAGACTTTGTCCGTTGACGGATTCGAGTGTGCTGTAGGAAAGTTCGGCCCGCTGCGCTCCGGGAACCGATTCAGGGACCACCGACACGAGATTGTTTTCCCGGTTTTTGGACAGGTGACAGACGAGCGTTCCGGCGGGTGGTCTGGGAATTCCCTCGACCTGAGCCAGATAGGTCTTCCGGATCAGATGCCGACGAAACTGATCGGACAGGCGGCCGGCCGCCTTCGAGGTCCGGGCGAAGAGCAACACTCCCGAAGTCGGGCGATCCAACCGATGGACGACTCCCAGATAGACTTCGCCAGGTTTCCGATATTTCTCCTTAAGATAGGATTTCGCCTGTTCCAGCACGGTCGGCTCACCCGTCTCGTCGCCCATCGACAACACCCGCGCAGGTTTATCGATGACGAGACAGTGATTGTCCTCGTACAAGACCTTCAGAGGAGGCAGGATGTTCATGCGGCGGATCGAACGCGGTGGAAGTGTGGGAGGTGGGAGAGTAAAATGTTCGGAATACTGTGTATTGTAAACGAGGTGGGCCGCAAATGCAGGTGGTTCGCGATTTCCAT
>DATKCB010000064.1:0-10917 GCA_035513495.1 Planctomycetaceae bacterium
GGATCAGGGGCGGGAACATCGATCTCTTCATGAATGACGTTTCGGGAACTGTCGAGAATCTGCAGCGAAAATCCGTCCAATCGATCTCCCAGCGTCCCTTCCGTGCGATTCCAGACGATGATGCGTTCGATCGGCTGTTCCTCGCCGAGATCGAGTTCCCACCAGGGATCGCGGGAATCGACTTGCGTGTGGGTCTGGCCTTGTGCTCCATAGATGCCGCTGGTGTTTCCATCGATCGCTCGTTTGGCTTCGCCACCGAACGCGGTCGAACTCTGAGAGGCGATTCGCTGTCGCGCAATGTTTCGTCCGTTACTGAAAACCTCGACTTCGGCCAGAGTGAGTGTCCGCTGATTGCCGGGGAGTTCAATTCGCACGTATCTACCGAACGCGCCCGCACCAGATTTCAACGACGAGAAGTCTTCGGGAAGTTCGTTCAGCAAAAGTTTCACGCGCGGATACAGCGCCGACTGAAACGACGGATCGAGTACCAGCGGTATCGCACCGAGAAAATCCCGGAGATTCGCGATCGAAGAGGTTGCCAGTTTCCAGGCGTCTTCGACGCTGTTGTCGGCAGCCATCAGGGCGACGTAACTGATCTGTCGAACGATCGGGTATCCCGAGGATGTCGCCATCTCGATCAGTCTGGTACGGAATTGTTTGAGTTCGCCGGGATTCCAACTCGTCAGCAATCGCACGAGATCGAACACGACGCTCTCATTCCGCGCCGTCTGATCGATGTTCTGGATCGTGTTCAACAAAACCTGGAGAGGAGTCGTGTTCTGAATCTGGGCCAACCCCTGGAGAGCAGCTAGCCGGTCCGCTTCAGCAATTCCGTCGCGTTCTAAGATTTCCATGAAGACTGCTTCGTCTCTGGGGAGCGCGAGCAGGTTTTTAGTGCCGATGTTGCGGAGGTAGTAGCGTTTTCCCGCAGCCGTCGTAAATTCGACTTTGTATCCCGAGGCGATCGCTTCCTTCCACTGCGGTTCGAGAACTTTAAGAGTTTCGTTCCGGGTGTAATCGAGGAACCGATCGGTCGGAAGTTCGCTGGAGATGATCGCCACTTCAAGCGCGGCGGGATCGGCGAAAAAACTCGCTCCTCGCTCCGCTTCGAGACGCACGCGCGATTCACCGTCCTCCGCCGCGACCTTCAACAGGTCAATCGCCAGGGGGATTGAGTCACGCCAGTCGACCAGCACCTTAATCGCCGCCGCGCGGGCGCGAGAATCAATCGCATTCAGGAGTTGTTTCAGCAGCGATTCATCGATGACGTTGTGATGCTGATGGACCCACAACGCTTCGAGTAGATGGTGTTCGTAATCGGGATCGGATTTGTCGAGTCTCGGCATCCAGACGCGAACTGCTGCGATCACATCCTCGGAAGGATGTGCGCTGAGTGCAATGCGGGTTCGATACCGAATGCGGTTATCGGGAGATTTCAATCTTTCGAGTAATTGCGGAATGCTCAGTTGGTCGAGCGGTTCCGGCTTCAGCAGTTCCCGGCCGTTGCAGGTCACGCGATAGACTCGTCCGTGCCGTTTGTCTCGGCTGGGATCGCGGAGGTTGTGCTGCATGTGTCCGATCAGCGGGTTGTACCAGTCGGTAAAGTAGAGCGCCCCGTCGCCGCCGATTTCCAGATCGGACGGACGAAAGTTCGGATCGGAAGAAAACACGATCGGTTCGACTTCGTCGGCTCCGAAGCTGGAACCGTCCGGTTTCAGCCGGTAATTCAGAATCCCCTGAAATCCAATCACGTTTGCCACCAGCAGGTTGCCTTGCAGTTCGGGCGGGAAGTGGCTCGACGAGAGAATCTCGGTTCCGGAACAAGGCCTCGTCCGGCGTTCGTACACGTTCGGCGCGATCGCGTGTTTCTGTGGAAACGGAATGTAACCCGAGATCAACGTGTCGTGGTACGGGTTGGCCCCCGTTCCATCGTGAACGATACCCTGTCCCCAGCGATCGAAGACATGCCCGTGAGGGTTGGCAAATCCATACGAGATATATCGTCCGAAGGATTGCAACCGGGGATTGTATCGCCAGACGCAGGCGTCGTAATTGCGTTGGATTCCATACGGCGTCTCCGTCTGCGTGCGATGAAATACTCCTTCCTGAAAGTAAAGATTTCCACCGGGATCGAAGGTGAAGCTGTTAGAAGTATGGTGCGTATCAGCCGAGTCGAGACCGTGCAGTATGCGAGTGCGGACGTCGGCGACATCGTCCCCGTCGGTGTCCTTGAGAAACCAGAGATCGGGGGTCATCGCGATCAGCACCCCGCCGTTCCAGAATTCGAAACCGGTCGGATTGTGGAGTTTGTCTGCAAATGTCTTGCAGCGGTCGGCTGTACCGTCTCCATCCGTGTCTTCGAGAATCAGCAGTTTGTCGTTCATCTCCTCGCCGGGCTGCCAGTGGGGATAGGTCGGCCAGACGGCGATCCAGGTGCGGCCTTTCGGATCGACGGCCATCTGGACGGGATTGACGAGTTCGGGAAACTGCGCTTCATCCGCGAACAGATTGACGGTCATGTTCTGGTGGACGGTCATCAATCCGATCCCGTCTTCGCCGGTGACGACGAGGTGCGCGCCGCCGGGACCGTCCCCCGGCTTGTTCGAGATCACGTTGATTAGCGGAGGGAGATTGGAATCGTCCACTTCGAACTCTTGGTGTTTCGCCGCCGCCCAGACGCGGCGGTCCCGATTCGCCGTCATCTGTTCGAGGACTTCCAGTTCCCGCTGCATCACCTCGCGGTTGGTCTGATCGTTCACAAACTTCAGATACGAGCGGCCTCCGTAAGTGGAATAACCGTCGGTCGCGCGATAGCGATGAAACCAGTAGAGGTTCTTGTCGAGAATCGCTTGTCGCAGCGGTTCGAGTCGGCTCCAGTCGATCGGCGCGGTCCGCGGACCGAACAGCGACTCGTCGATCGCGGGGGCGAGGGTCTGGTTTCCTTCCGACGAGAGATGCACTCCGTTGATCGTTAGGGGGGTGCCGGCGGAGTAGGCCGAACGAGAAATTGCAAATAGATCGACGAACGGCACCCCTTGCTGTTCGGCGACTTGTCGCATCGTCCTTGTGTACAGTTCGAGAAGTCGATTGTGTTCCCGTCCGTCGGGGAGATTCCTGTCGCCGATGTTCTCGTGAGCGATCGGAGCGAACAAGACGATTTGCGGGGCTGACTCCCCGTTGTATTTCTGTCCGAGAGAGTGTTCGATGAATGCTTTGAGATCAGTTTTGAACTGTGCCAGTCCCGCCTCTCCGGCGAACGATTCTCCGTAGCCGAAAAAGGCGAACACCACGTCGGCCTTGAGCTTGGTCAGAAAGTCATCCGGGTCACCGAAGCCCGCCGAGCGGAGCCGGACCGTGAGCGTATCGCCGGAAAACGCGAGGTTGCGAACGGTGAGATTGTGTTCGGGAAAGCGGCCGTGGATCAGCGTTTCCAGCCAGCCGTCGTGCTGCATTCGCTCGGGAAGCGTGTTCCCGATCAGGCAGATCGAGTCGTCCGGTTCCAGCGTGAGGACCTGGGCATGCACGACGGCACTCGAACCCAGCAACAGGGACATCGCGACGATCATCGGGCGGGACATTTCGCTCTTCCTTTTCGCGGATCACAAGCTCTGGGCGGGACACAAACGCGGGGTTGGCCCGCTTCACTCCACGGGCCTGCCTGCATCGTACTCCGTGACGGTGTGCTCAAACAATTCTTTCAGTCTTCGCCGGGCTGACGTGGCCCGGATCCGACCGAATTGTCAATCGGCGGATTGACCGCCGCGAACCGGCCGAGCCGGGAAACTCTCCAAATCGTTTCACTGGACGGGATGCTGTTTCAGAAACTCTTCCAGTTCCCGTCGATCGAACACTCCCGCAGTCGCACCCGGAGCGCGGACGCAACTGGCACCAAGCGCGCTCCCCATCGCGAGGCGTTCCAGAAATGGCTTCTGCTCGAGCATCCCCAGAATGTATCCCGCACAGAACGCATCACCACTCCCCGTGCCATCGAGATATTCGACCGGAAAACTCTCTCGCTGAACGATTTCTTCTCCGATGGCGACCAGTCCTCGCTCTCCGCAGGTGATGATCACCTCCCGCGCACCCGCACTGCGAAATCTCGCTGCCTGCTCGAACGGATCGGAAACTCCCGTTACTACGCGGGCTTCGTCGTCGTTGGGGAGAAAGACGTCCGTCTCGCGTAAGACAGGTGCGATTCGCGACCAGTATTCACCCGGCGCGGGAATGACGACATCGAGAACCGTCATCGTCCCCGCTTTGCGCGCGTCGCGGAACAGTTCGACCACCTCCTCGACCGGCCAGATCGACGAGATACAGTAGCCTCCCAGATACAACACTTTCGCCGACGCGATCAATTCCCGAGAGATTTTTGCGGGTGAAAACAGGTCATTTGTCCCGACGCAATGGACGAACCGGCGATCGTCTCCCCGCACGTTGATGATGAAGGACGTCGAGGTCGGACGTTCGCTCGTGCGAAGCAGATGATCTGTGTCGACGCCTGCTTCCTCCAGAAACCGGGCGGAAAACTCGCCCAGCGGATCGCTCCCGACGACTCCCGAGATCACGGCGTTCGCTCCGCATTTCACCAGATCGACCGAGACGTTCGCCGCACATCCTCCGATCGTGATCCGTGTCCCGGCGGTCAACACCAGTTCGCCAGGAACGGGGATGTGATCGATCGGATCGCAGACGTGATCGGCGACGATGATTCCCGCACACAGACAATCGATCGTTTTTTTTTCGCTCATTTCAATTCGTCGGGTTTCGGTTCAATCCTGGGAGCAAGTCCGGATTTGTTGATGGCAGGAGTGCGGGACTCCTCAGGTCCTTTGAACCAGCGTAGGAAGCTTCGCATCAGCGGATAGGTGACCAATCCACCGATCGTCGCAACGATTGCGGTTCCGATCAGCAGCGGCTTGCCGATGATGAAGACGAGTTCTTCGATTGTCTGTAACCATTCCGCGAAACCTTTGTATTCGAAGATCGCGGTGAACTGCTCGCGAGTCACATCGCCCGCGACGAATTGCGTCCCTACGAGATAGAGCATCCAGTAGATCGGAATCATCGTCAATGGATTGGAAATATACACGGCGATCAGCGCCGCCATGATGTTGAATCGAAACAGCTTTCGCGTCAGCATGGAGACGATCATGACGACGATCATCTGTACGCCTACCGTCGGTGTCAGTCCGATGGTCATTCCAATGGCAGCCCCCAGCGCGATCGAATGATCGGTGTCATCAAGCTGAAGCATCGCACGCAGCCACGTTTGCGGATTCAGCGTCACCTGGGGTTTTGGAATATGGGGTTTCGGAAGAGGAGACTTCATACCGGAAAAACCCCGGAACAGGCAAAGCGTGGAATGAGAAGGAGGATCGGTTGAGAATCTTACAATTCTATCATCGTCGTCCTCATTGCCCGCCTTGAGCAGTCGCTGCGGTTTCTTGTAACAATTGTTCGACCAAAGGGATCACGTGGTCCGGATAAGTGAATTCGTCACCGTACTTCATCTCATCGTTATCGAAACGGTTGACGAGTTTGCCGTCCGTTCCGTACACCAGCACGGCGGGGATCGATGCCAGCTTGAGCTGTGCGTAGAGTTCGTCCGACGAAACCGAACAGAGATAATTGTCGAAGGTTGCGTTTTGCTCAGTCAGAAATGCCGTCACTCGTTCGACAAAATATTCTGGAGGCTTCGATTTGGTTCCAAAATAATCGCTGTTGACCGACATGCAGACCACTCCTTCGGGAAACTTTTTCTGCAGCGCGACCAGATTCGGAAACTCGCGAATACAAGGCTGGCACGACGTCGACCACAAGTCGAGCACGACGACTTTTCCCGCATGTGTGGCAACCTGCTGTTCCACTTCTTCCCAGGTGGCAATCTTCAACGGAATTTCGGCAGGAGTTTCCGGTTCCGCTTCTTTCTCCTTCGCGGCGGTTGCGGGCTTTTCTTCGTTCGTCTGTGAGACGCCGGCTGGTTTCGAGCTTCCCTGCGATTCCGGTTTCGAATCGGAACTCGAGTTCGAACATCCGCCAGCGATGCCGATCAGTCCGCACAACATGGCGGAAACAACTTTTCGATAGAGGTTCATCATTTCACGACTTTCTTCAATTGGAGCTCGATCGCGATCGGTTCGGGATCTTCGAAGGGAAGCGCTTTCAGGAATTCGACCAGCGAATCGATTTCTGTCTCGCTCAGGTGCGACGTGACACCGTGCTTGTCCTTCGCGTTATACGTCGTCAGCACTTCTTTCAATGTTTGCGCTCGTCCGTCGTGAAGATACGGAGCCGTTCGGTACACGCCGAGCAACGTCGGAGTATCGTAGGCTGGTCCCATAATCTCGGTCGGATCGTCCTCACCGGTTCCGACATTGTGCAGTTTCGGCGAGAACGCGGGATTCGAATCTGTGAAATAAGGCGACTTATGACACTCGGCACAACGCGTTTTTTCCGAAAGAAAGATTTCGCGACCTGCTTTGGCCGCATCACTCAATCCGTTTTTGGTGTAGGGACTTAACGGAACCTTATGCGTGTTGCTATAGAGTGCGAGTGCATCGAGCGCGTCGGACAGCCTCGCGTTCGGTTCCCCGAGCGAATCGTGAATCCGACCCCGGACCAGTCCCCGGCCACCCATCAGAGGTCCGCGGATGGTGTGTTCAAAGTCCTGCGTTTCGTCTCGATCCGCCGACCAGTGCAAAGGATGCGTCCACGCGACGCCGACCAGCGACGGAGTATTGCGGAGTCCTTCAGGATTCTGCCAGGTCCGGCCGTCCGAATCGCTGTCCGGGTGACAGCTCGAACAGGAGATCCACCGGCGTCCCGTCATCGGCTGCAGGGCTGTGTAAAACAGGGCCTTTCCCAGTTGCTGCTCCTCGGAATACGGAACATCACACACAGTAATTCTCTCGGTCACGCGCAGACTCGAACTGTCGTACTCGGTGATCTGAAAGTCGAGAGAATCGTACACATAGAAGTGTGCGCCATCGGGCGAGGCTTTGACCGCCCGGGGGTTCTTCCCGGTTTGCAGATATCCGCGATACACGATCTCGCGGTAATTATCGTCCAAGATGTCACACACGAACAGATCGTCGGTGCCCCCGAACACCACGTACAGAGTCTTCCCGTCGGGCGAGACTTCGCATTCCCACGGATTCGCCGTCACGGTGACTCCGCGGAATGAGTCCATCGGGATCCGTTTGCGTTTCGAGTCGTCCGGTTCGGATTTTGTCTTGATCACCGCCACGTACGGAAAGATCGAACCCTCACCGTGCGCGACATCGACCTTCGAGCGAATATGCGGAACGTACGCTCGATCGAGAGTGGGATGCAACACGATCTGCCGAGCGAGGTTGTCGGTCTTCACACCGGTCCATTCGTCGGCGAGCTTCTTTGTTCGCAAATCGAACGAGATGACATTGCCCGTATAGTATTCGGTGGCGTAGATCAGATTCCCATCGGCCGAGATCGCCAGCCCGCGCGGAAATTTCCCGAGTTGGTGCGTGGCCAGAATCTTGCGCGCAGCCGCGTCGATTTCGACCAACTGTCCCGGATAATCGAGACAGGCATAAACCTTCGAACCGTCGGGACTGCTCACGATTCCGTACGGTTCATCGAAGACATCGACACGTCCCTCGATCTCACCGGTCGCGGCATCGAAGAAGATGATCGCGTCGTCTCCATAGACGCAGGTCGCGCACTTCGTCGAGTCCCCCAGAAACGTAACCCCTTCGGGATGCAGCCCGAGCGTAATCTCACGCAGTTTTTGACGCGTCGCAAGATCGACAACCGAGGCCGTTCCGTTATCGCGGTTCGTGCAGACGAGCAGTTTTCCATCGCTCGAGATCTGCATCAGCGAACTGGACGAAGACGCTTCGAGACGCGAACTCAAAACTGCACCGATCACCAACGCAACGAACAAACCGATTCCTGATTTCATTCGAATACCTCCTGCGGGCAAAAATTGGCTCTCTTTTGTAACATAAAGAAACTCTGTTCCATAGCGGCCGGATCAATTGGTCAGAAAATAATGACGGCTGGTCATCAGGGAATCAAATCGCGCTGAAACGATCGAAAACCCAAGAAGTCATTGAACCCGGCTCTTCTCTCCGTTTAGAATCCTGTTAACCGCACGTTCACTCACAAACTCTCTGCAAAGGTGTTTCGATGACTTTTCAACCCACACGACGCGACGTTCTCAAATCTTCCGTGGCTGCCGGTTCGGCGTGGTGGTTCGGGTTGGGGAGTCCTTCCGCTCGGGCGGAGTCGTCTCCCAACGAGAAACTGAATCTCGCCTGCATCGGAGTTGGAGGTCGGGGAGCG
Organism: Planctomycetaceae bacterium; assembly: GCA_035513495.1. Lineage (GTDB taxonomy): Bacteria > Planctomycetota > Planctomycetia > Planctomycetales > Planctomycetaceae > DATKCB01. Next base: position 8,323 of record DATKCB010000064.1, read on the forward strand.
GATAACGTCTCCGGCTTGAACAGTCAGAACTTTGTCGCCTTTTGTGATGTCGATACGAATCGCGCTGCGAAGACTCTCGAAAAGTACCCGGGAGTCAAACTGTATTCCGATTATCGCAAGATGCTCGACGAACTCGAAAACGACATCGACGGAGTCGTCATCAGCACACCCGACCATACCCACTTTCACCCCGGAATGACGGCCCTTCGAATGGGCAAACATCTCTACTGCGAGAAGCCGATGGCCCATTCGATCTGGGAAACGCGGCAGATGACCGAACTCGCCGCCGAGAAAAAGGTCGCCACGCAACTCGGAGTACAGCGGCACACGCTCGGCGTGATGCATCGCAGTGTCGAGATCATCAAGGCGGGGGTTATCGGCGAAGTGAAGGAAGTGTATTCGTGGATGAACGGTGACCGCGGAATGCCCAAAATTCCGACCGACAAACCGGACGTCCCGGCTCATCTCGACTGGGATCTCTGGATCGGCCCCGCGCCGATGCGTGCTTATCATCCCTCGATCTGTCCGTACGGCTGGCGATTCTGGTGGGATTACGGAACAGGTGAGACCGGCAACTTCGGCTGTCACATTCTCGACATTCCGTTCTGGGCGCTCGATCTGAAATATCCCTCGCTCGTCGAAGCGAGCGGTCCGGAAGTTCATCCGCTCACGACTCCCAAGCAGATGCAGACGAAATTCCATTTTCCAGATCAGAATGTCGATCTGTACTGGTCGCACGCCAAAAACGGACCCGACATTCTGAGAGAGAAGAAACTCGAAGCGAACGGTTTCAATACACTGTTCATCGGCAGCGAAGGAATGCTGCTGACCGGGTTCGGCAAGTACAAACTGTATCCCGAGGAGAAATTCGCGGAGGTGAAGGTCGAGAAATCGATCCCCGACTCTCCCGGCTTCCACAAGGAATGGATCAACGCCTGCAAGGGCGGCTCTCCTGCAACCTGTGATTTCTCGTATTCCGGTCCGCTCACCGAGACGGTTCTGCTGGGGAACGTCGCTTATCGCGCGAAGGCCGACGACGGATTCGCGTGGAAGGCCGAAACACTCGAAGTCAAAGGAAACACCGCAGCAGCAACCCTCATCAAACCTGAATTTCGCAAGGGCTGGGAAATCTGAAGAAGGAAAGGGCCGCGGCTTTTAAAAGTTCATTCCGCGTTCGCATGCCCACCCTGCTTCGCGATGTGGGCATGGCACCCGTTTTTTCTTTCCTTCAACTTTTTACCTTCCACTTTTCCACCCGAGTGCGCAGCAACTCGTTCGGTGAACTCGAGATTGTGATCGCGCGAAAACATTTTGAATCAGCGTGGACAGAAAAAAACACTCGGAACGAGAAACTGGCATCCGTGCCTGCAAGCCATCCTTGGTGAACGAGATAGTGGGCAAGCCGGAAAATCGCCCGAGAGCGTGTGACGAGTGAGTGAGTGAACGAAACCGCCTCTTCCCTCTCGAACCGAGTGCTTTTGTCTCCTGTTTTCTGCCTCGACGCTGTCAGTTGGAAAGATCCTTGAACAGCGAGCCGAAGTCCGGCATCTCTTCCTGCAGAACCGACAACCATGCGAGCGGACTCCAGATTTCCACGCAGATTGCCGCCCCCACGATCATCACCTCGCTCCCCGCCTGCATGTCCAGAAATTCGCGAAATCCTTCCGGTATCAGAATGCGGGACCGGTTGGCCAACTGAACTTCCTTCGCTCGCGACGAAAGCAACCGCCCCAACCGTTGAACTTCGCTCCAGCGTTGTTCCATCCGGCCGGTGGCGATCTTCTGCTGGATGATGGTCAGCCCCTCGTCCAGCCGCTTCTGCCATTCGGCGGCCCGCCACAGACTCAGACAACCGGCTCGTTCTTTCACGATGATCGAATTCCCTTCGTCGTCGCTGATCGCGGCGGCGAATTCGGGGGGGAGGTTCAGGCGGAACCGCTCGTCGAGCGTCCGTTTGACTTCCCCCGTGATCAATGTTTCAGAGGCCATAGTGCCAGAATCCCGTGACATGTCGGCGAACAGTTTCGCAGAGCACAGGTGTGATCTTAATGGGCAGAAAACCCAAATTCAATTGTTTTCAAAGAACAATATGGGTCGAAAACCCACAACTGAAGATAACCTACCGTGCGGAGTTCCGGAGATCAAATACAATCATGAAAGTTTTCCCGATTTTTCCAAAATGAACGATCGGGAGGTCTGTCCCGATGCGAAATTGCTGCGAATTTTTAACCGGGAGTTTTTTCGCGTTCGTTGAAATTTCGCCCCGAGAGGTCGCCTGCTGTTGCGCGCTTGAGACAAACCTCCCGGTTCCTGCGTCGGGGAGGGTGTTGTCAAATTGATGACAGATTGTCAAAGAACAGGGCCAGTTTTGTTTCACAACTTCGCGAAGTTGACCCATTTTGATGTTGTCAAGTTGTCAACTTGTCAAGTTCGAAAAACCTCGGCGAAAACACTCGAAAACGGCCGATTGTGAAGACCGCGCGCCATCAAATTGATGACACTTTGCATCGCAAAGCTTGTTTCACTTCTCGGGAGCGGTTGGATGTTGTCAAAATGATACACCTCCGATCGGGGGTTTAAAGTGAAAGGTGGAAG
>DATKCB010000065.1:0-11160 GCA_035513495.1 Planctomycetaceae bacterium
ACCACAAGATGTTGTGGTTCGGGAATTCGCAAACCACAAGATGTGCCAACTTGACAAGTTGACAACTTGACATCCTCCAAAAAGCTCAAGTTCGAAACTTATTGGAGTTACGTCAAAAAAACGACCCGAGGTGTGAAACAAGCGACGAAGGAATGTCAAATGTCAAAAACCCAATGTCGAAGGAAAAGGTTCAAGGTCGAATGTTCAAGGTTCAAACGGGAGCGATCCGAGGCTCTTTTGCTACTTCCTACATCCTATTTCCTACATCCTCGCGACTCCGTCGCGCAACATCGAAATGTGAAACAAGCCGGTTTCCGGAAATTTTCCGAATTCGTGCGAATGCATCCAAAATCGATCAAATCTCTCGGGTTTTTTCGAAGTTTTGAACTTGTGAACTTGTGGTCTTTCAAAATCCACAAGTTCGAAACTTTCTGGAGTTACGTCAAAAAAGTGAGCCGAATTGTGAAACAATCGGAAGGACGGAGAGCTTGGTATTTTCCGGCGGACAAGGATTTCCGCCGAACGGTCAGCGCAACGAGACTTGCACCGTCCGACAGGGGTCACGTCAAGGCTGCCAGATTGTCGCTCTCTCCCGGGACGCTGCCGTTCCTGCATCCCGCCCTCCGACGCTTCGGGGTTGCCTTGCCGGTCTTCACCGAACATGATCTTCTCAGTGTTGTCTGCACTGTGCAGACTGGGATATGCCTCAAAACTCAGACAGTAATGCCGCACTTCGTCCGCCAGAAACGTACTCTGCATCTGCCGATCACGCTCAGCGTCGCGCTGCTCTCGCTGAACGTGACGCTGATGATCTGCTGGATCGTGATTCTGGCGAAACAGTTCGACTGGGGGGCGCTCACCATCGGGACTGTCGCCTTCTCCCTGATGATTATCGGACTCTCGATTTACATGGGACTGACGATCAAAGAAATCCGGCTCAATCAGCGGCAGTCAAATTTTGTGGACAGCGTCACGCACGAACTCAAAACGCCGATCGCCTCGCTGAAACTCTATCTCGAAACGCTCCAGATGAGGGAACTCGAACCGGCGAAACGCACGCACTTTTACGCTGTCATGGGGGACGAACTGCAGCGGCTCGACACCTTGATCAATCAACTTCTGGAAGTCGGACGGCTCGATGCGATCGGACACGAGACCGAGGAGGAACAGATCAGTCTCGACGAAGTCATTCTCAACTGCGCCCGCTCGGCCGCGGCCTCTCACAAACTCGAGTTCGAAGAGGTCTTTCAGCTCCGTCTGACGCCGATCAAAGTCATCTCCCGGCGGATCGTGCTCGAGATGATTTTTCGCAATCTGCTCGACAACGCGATCAAGTATGGAGGGCAGACTCCGCATGTGAAAGTCGAGTTGTTCCTCAACGACCGGGGGCGGATCGTGGCTCGAGTCATCGACCACGGACGGGGGATCGATCCCGATGACCGCAGCAAAATTTTCAAGATTTTTTATCGGGGGGGCAAGGAACTGGAACGCCGCAACAAAGGGACCGGCCTGGGACTGTACATCGTGCGGACTCTGGTTTCTCTGTTAAAAGGGAAAATCCGGGTGCTTTCTCACAAGAATCCGGAGGTTACGGGAAGTGTATTTGAAGTCGAATTGCCGGAGAGCCTCTTGGCATGAAACGAATTCTGATCGTCGAAGACGAAGCCGCTCTCGCCGAGGGACTGAAGTTCAATTTTGAACAGGAAGGCTACGACGTCCTGCAGTCGGCGGACGGTCCGACGGCGATCGATCTCGTCCGGGAGAGCGACCCGCCGATCGACATCATCATCCTCGATTTGATGCTCCCCTCGATGAGCGGTTACGAAGTCTGCCGCAAAGTGCGCGAATTCGACCCCGCCGTTCCGATCCTGGTGCTCAGCGCGCGGACCCTCAGCGAAGATAAAACGCTCGCCTTCGAATCCGGCACCGACCAGTATGTGACGAAACCGTTCGCTCTGCCCGAATTGATCGCCCGCGTCAAAAACCTCATCGAACGCCGCCCGCTCAAACAAGGATCTCCTCCGGGACAGGCACCGCAGGTTTTCAAATTCGGAAATGTCACGGTCGATTTCCTGAAGTATCAACTGATCACGCCCGACGAGGTTTATACTCTCACCACGATGGAAATGCAGTTGATGAAGTATTTCGTCGATCATCCCGACGTGGTCCTCTCGCGAACGCGGATCTTACGCGATGTGTGGGAGGAAACCGCCGACATCACGTCCCGCTCGATCGATAATTTTGTGCTTCGCTTGAGGCGAATGTTCGAACCCGATCCCAGCGAGCCTCGATACCTCGTCTCGATCCGGGGAACGGGCTATCGATTCATTCCTTCCGGAGACGCAACCTCTTAGCATGAAATCACTTAAGGCATTGACAAAATTTTGACAGTAGTATGACGGACTGGAGACCCTCTCGGACACGATGACGAACTACAATCCCTCACCTATCGAGTGGATGCTCGAAATTCAAAATCACCCTCAGTTCGCCTCCCGGCGGCCGAATTGTCCAGAAAGTTGTCATGTCCACTGTACTCTCTCCCCCGGTTGCTCCTCCCACCTCTCCGAAAACCTCCCGCAAAAACTCGGCACAGGGGATTTCGAGCCGACAGCTAGAGACTCAAGAAATTTACGACGCCTACAGCCCCACCCAGCTCAAGTGGAAGAATGTCGACTGGACGGTGGCAGTGTTTCTGACCTTCGTGCATCTCGGAGCGATCGCCGCACCGTTCTTCTTCTCCTGGTCCGGCCTCGCGGCGTTTTTCCTGCTCCACTGGCTCACCGCCAGCATCGGAGTCTGCTTGGGATACCACCGGTATCTGGCCCATCGCTCGATGAAACTTCGAAAACCGGCCGAGTTTTTCACGATGATGTGCGGAACGATCAGCGGCGAGGGAACTCCCTTCATGTGGTCGGCCACCCATCGTCTGCACCACAATCGGTCCGATCAGGAAGGCGATCCGCATTCCCCGCTCGACGGCTCGTTCTGGTCGCACTTTCTCTGGCTGTTCGTGAGACACTCTCCCGAACACTCCGAGCGACTCTACAAACGATATATCCCCGAACTGCTCGACCGCCCGATGCTGAAGTTCTTCGAACGAACTCAGGCTTTCTGGCTGATCGCCACCGGCCTGCTGCTCGCCGGCATCGGACTCGCCACCGGCGGCCTGTTCGGAGCGGTTTCGATGGTTTTGTGGGGGTTCTGCCTGCGGATGGTGGTCGTGTATCACGGCACGTGGTGCGTCAATTCGGCCACGCATCTCTGGGGCTACAAAAACTACAAAACCCGCGACGAATCGCGGAACCTGTGGTGGGTGGCAATTCTCGCTTACGGAGAAGGCTGGCACAACAACCACCACGCTCACCCCTCCGTCGCCCGTGCAGGCCACAAGTGGTGGGAAGTCGATCTCACGTGGTGGTCGATTCGGACCTTGGAAATGGTCGGACTGGCCTACGACGTCGATCGCCGCATCCCCTGCCACGAGCAGGCCAATCCCACACAAGCCAACGAAGATATGGAATAGAAGAACTTTACTCGAAGATCGCGTCACGAGATACTTCTGACAGGCCGTGTGAATCACACGGCCTGTTTTTTTGGAGTATCCCGGTGTTCATTTTCGTCAGTCCGGCTTCACTTTCTACATTAACTTCAGCGATCCGCTCGCTGGTCCTCTCGATTCGCACGGCCGTCATGTGTGCAACAATTTTGTTCCGCACAAATGAAACATGGCGCCCCGGAGACATTCCCCGAGACGCCATGTGCTTTGTCCCTCGAGTAAGTGCGGGCCAACGGACTCACTCGCGAGATGTTCAAACATAGGGGACATCCCGACGTCGTGACGGAAAAATCCGACAAAAAAAACATATTTGTTACCTGTAATTGCATATCACTGAACACCTTAGGGGAAAAGTAGAGTCTTGGCCATCGGATGCAATGAGCGGCTCTGGAATCGCTCGCGCAGTCATCTCGAAACGCCAGAGAATGCGATGGAAAACGCGGAGGTTTCAATCGGATTGTCGATTGAGAGAAGCGTCGCGGGTGGAGTCAGACAGGAGACGGTCCCCGCCGGAATCGAGGATTCGGTGGAGTAAAGTTCCGTCCATATCGCCATCCACTCGATTATTGTGCGAGAGAGAGCATCTTTCGCACGCGGGCCTGTCGACCGGACTTCGTTTCGTATTCGAGTTCGGTCCTGGTCAGGCCGCTGGAGAGTTCCTCGAGTTCCGCCTTGAGGGCCGTTTTGTTGAGTTGGTCGAGCGGTGTGGCATCGTTCGTCAGCAGCGAAACGACGTTGTCTTTGATCTGCACAAAGCCACCGTCGATATAATACTTCGATTCGCCCGATGTCGTGTGGATTTTCAGTTCGCCGAATCCGAGACGTCCGACCATCGGTGCGCGCGATGGAAGAACCCCGATCTGACCGTCGAACAGCGGAAAACTGAGCGACTGCGTCGGAACGTCGAGCAGCGTTTTTTCAGGCGTCACGAGCACGAGTTGGAGAGTTTTGTCAGCCATGTTGGTCAGGAATCAGAACTTGGGATGTCGGAATGAGTGAGCGGATCGATCGAGTGGAACCCCATCAACCTGTTCGTTTAATCCTTCGCGGCCAGTCTTTTGGCTTGTTCTTCGGCTTCTTCGATCGCTCCGATGTACATGAAGGCTTCTTCGGGAAGGTGATCCCATTTTCCGTCGCAGATTTCCTCGAAGCTGCGGATCGTATCTTCGAGCGGTGTGATCTTCCCGGATTTACCCGTAAAGACTTCCGCCACCAGGAACGGTTGCGAAAGGAATCGTTCGATGCGGCGGGCACGGGCCACCACTTGCTTATCTTCTTCCGACAATTCGTCCACACCCAGAATCGCGATGATGTCCTGCAGTTCGCGGTATCGCTGCAGAATCGTCTGCACGCGACGGGCGACGGCGTAGTGCCGTTCACCGACGTATTGCGGATCGAGAATTCGGGACGACGAAGCGAGCGGGTCGATGGCGGGATAAATCCCTTTTTCCGAGATCGATCGTTCGAGATAGATGAATGCGTCGAGGTGCGAGAACGCGGTCGCCGGAGCGGGGTCAGTCGGGTCGTCGGCGGGAACGTACACGGCCTGCACCGACGTGATCGCCCCGCGTTTGGTCGAAGTGATCCGTTCCTGGAGTTCGCCCAGTTCGGTCCCCAGCGTCGGCTGATAACCCACTGCGGACGGCATGCGTCCCAGGAGCGCGGAGACTTCCGAACCGGCCTGCGAGAACCGGAAAATGTTATCGACGAACAGCAGCGTGTCGGTCCCGGTCGTATCGCGGAACCACTCGGCCATCGTGAGCGCCGAAAGAGCCACGCGAAGACGCGCGCCGGGAGGTTCGTTCATCTGACCGAAGACCATGCAGGTCTGTTCGATGACCGACCGGCCGGTATCGCCGATCTTGGTTTCCTGCATTTCGAGCCAGAGGTCGTTACCCTCGCGGGTCCGTTCGCCGACACCCGCAAACACCGAGTAGCCCCCGTGCGCCGAAGCGATACGGGCGATGAGTTCGGTCAGGATGACCGTCTTGCCGAGACCGGCACCGCCGAACAGACCGGCCTTCCCGCCGCGGACGAACGGAGTGAGCAGATCGACCACCTTGATTCCGGTTTCGAACAATTCCGTTTTGGAGGAGAGGTCTTCGAGTTTGGGAGGAGAGCGGTGTATCGGCCAGCGTTCTTTGGCATTGACCGGTCCGCGCCCGTCGATTTCCTCACCCAGGAGATTGAACACGCGCCCCAGCGTTTCCTTTCCGACGGGAACGGAAACCGGCTGGCCGGTATCGACTGCGTCCATCCCGCGAACCATCCCGTCGGTACCGCCGAGCGCGACGCAGCGGACACGTCCGCCGCCGAGATGCTGCTGGACTTCACCGGTCACTTTGATCTTGAGTCCTTTGACTTCGGTATCAATGACCAGAGCGTTATAGATCTCCGGGAGTTTGCTCTGCGGAAACTCGGCGTCGAAAGTCGAGCCGATGATCTGGGTGACTTTACCGATGTTAGATGCTGTGGTGGCCGTTGCCATGAGTACTCAATCCTTGGTCGATTTTCAGTGTGTTTCGAACGAATTTGACTTCGAGCAGGCGTGCATGTTCAGAACCATCATTCGAGCGCAGCCGCTCCGCCGATGATTTCCGACAGTTCTGACGTGATCTGCGATTGCCGCGCCCGGTTGTACTGTCGAGAGAGGTCGCGAATCATATCGCCCGCGTTCTCGGTGGCACCTTTCATGGCGACCATGCGGGCAATCTGTTCGCTCACGGCCGCGTCGAGGAAGCATTTGAAGAGCCGCGCCTTGAACGAAGCGGGCACAATTTCTTCCAGAATCTCCTGAGCGGACGGGAGGAACTCGTAATCGATGGTGGTTTTGGTGGATTCAGTAGTGGTGGATTTGCCGTCAGCGGCAATCAAATCACCCACCGGTAACAGTGTTTCGATGACTGCCGTTTGACGCGAGACCGATTGGAACCGGGTGTACGCGACGTCGAGACGGTCGAGTTCGCCGCTTACAAAACGATCAATAAACCGCTGCGCGATCTCTTCGACTTCGCTGAATTTGGGCTGATCCTCGAAATGCGTGTAAGTGCGGTCGATCTGGAATCCCTGAAATTTCAGGAAACCGATTCCCCGCTTCCCCGAAACTTCGAGTTTCAACGTCCGATCTTCACCGTCTCGCAATTCCTTGATTCTGGGTACGACCTGACGCAGCAGCGATCCGTTGTAGCCTCCGCACAGTCCCCGATTCGATGTCAGACTCAACAACGTAATGTTTTTGGGATTCGTTTTCTGCTCGAGCAGCGGATGCGAAAACTCGAGATCGACCTGGGAGAGATCGGCCACGATTTCAGAAATCTTGCGCGTATAGGCGGCCGCTTCGGTCGCCCGGTCCATGGATTTTTTGAATCGCGCGGTGGCGATCAGCTCCATGGTCCGAGTGATCTTCCGGATGTTTTTGACTGATTTCAGTCGTTTGACGAGTGCCCGGGCTTTGGCCATGTTTCAGGAGGTGTCAAAAGTAGGAAAAGTGTGAAAAGTACGAAACGCGAAATCGGAACACGCCTACACGAGCGCAGCTTCCTTTTCATGCGCGTAGCGTCTTTCAAATTCGGTCAGTGCCGCTTTCAGTTTCTCTTCGAGTTCATTGCTCAGGGCGCCGGTGTTGATGAGTTCGTCGCGCACCTCGTTTTTTTCCTGACGCATGAATTCGAGCATCATTTTCTCGGCGGCGGCCACATCGTTGACTGCGACCTGATCGAAGAAACCGTGAGTCCCCGCGTAGATGCTGATGACCTGATCGGCTTCGTGCATCGGCTGGTACTGAGGCTGCTTGAGCAGTTCGACCATCCGGTATCCCCGATCCAGCCGCGATTGGGTCGCCTTGTCGAGATCGGTTCCCAGTTGCGCGAACGCTTCGAGTTCGCGAAAGGAAGCGAGATCGAGCCGCAGCGAACCGGCGACTTTCTTCATCGCTTTCGTCTGAGCGTTACCACCGACGCGGGAGACCGAAATCCCCACGTTGATCGCCGGACGAACTCCTTTGAAAAACAGGTCCGGTTCGAGGTAAATCTGGCCGTCGGTGATCGAAATCACGTTGGTCGGGATGTACGCCGAAACTTCCCCTTCGAGCGTCTCGATGATCGGGAGGGCCGTCATCGATCCGCCGCCCAGTTCGTCCGACAGTTTCGCCGAGCGTTCGAGCAGACGGCTGTGACAGTAGAACACGTCCCCGGGATAAGCTTCGCGTCCCGGCGGACGTCGCATCAGGAGCGACAACTGACGGTAGGCCTGGGCCTGCTTCGACAAGTCGTCGTATACGACCAGCGTGTGCTTGCCGTTGTACATGAAGTGTTCGGCCATTGCCGCACCGGCGTACGGTGCAATGTACTGGAGCGGAGCGGGATCGGACGCCGTCGATGAAACAACGATCGTGTAATCCATCGCACCGTGCGCCTTGAGGATCTCGACGATCCCCGCGACCGTGCCGGCACGCTGTCCGCACGAGACGTAGACGCAGATCACGCCGGTGTCCTTCTGATTCAGAATCGTATCGATCGCAACCGCGGTTTTCCCGGTTTTGCGGTCGCCGATGATCAGCTCGCGCTGTCCGCGACCGATGGGGGTCATTGAATCGACGGCCTTGATCCCGGTCTGCAACGGCTGCTTGACTGGCTGCCGTCCCGCCACGCCTGGAGACATGTACTCGAGAGGCCGCGTCTCGGAGGAAACAATTGGACCTGCCCCGTCGAGAGGATTCCCCAACGGATCGACCACGCGACCGATAATCGCGTCCCCGACCGGCACCGACAGCAACTGGCCGGTAGTCTTGACTTCGTCTCCCTCGGCAATATCGAGATAGTCACCGAGAATGATGACGCCGACCGAATTTTCTTCGAGGTTGAACACCAGACCGTTCGTCCCGTTGGAAAACTCGACCATTTCACCAGACATCGCCGACGCCAGTCCGTAGCAGCGCGCAATACCGTCGCCCACTTCCAGGACCTGTCCGACTTCGCTGGCGTGGATCTCGCCGCGAAAGTCTTCAATTTCCTTCTGAATGACTGAAGCGATCTCGTCCGCTTTGAATTTCATGGAGGCTCCTCTGTCGCAATCTCTCGCGGAGTAGTTTCATTTGTGATTTCACCGAGGAATCGTAGATCGTGTCTTTGACGCGAATCACCATTCCACCGATGAGTGTGGGATCGGTTAGAGCCTCGATAATCGGCTCGAAAGGCAGCTTTGCCTGCAAAGACTGCCGGATTTGTTCTCGTTGTGCCGGGGAAAGATCCATAGCCGTGGTCACCTGAACTCTCTGTTTCCCTTGCAGGATCTCATTTCGCAGTATGGATTCCTGCAGAATCAAGGGAAGGAGAGTCAGACGATCCTTGCGGGCCAGAACTCGCAGGAAATTCGCGAACAGTTCCGAAGCGAACGGGGCGACGATTCGATCGATCAGCCGCAGTTTATCGTCCCGATTTCCATGGGTGGAACAAAGCACCGCGGCAAATTCGGGTTGACGGTTCAGCACGTCGTCCAGAAACGACTGGAACTCTTCCAACGCGGAATCGGTCCCGACGGCGCGTCCCGCATTGACGAACGCCTCGGCATAAATCTTGGAGATTCTGCGCGTACCGGGATCGTCCATCACGGTTGGAATTCGCGTTGAAGGTGTCGGCTGCTCACCCGCCATATCGGTGATCTTCCTGCGGAAACAATTCGGTTTACTCCTGCCTGAAACAGCTCTCTCGACCGATCAGGTCGAGGAAAACTGCGCCAGAGCTTCATCGATCAATCGCTGCTGATCGTCTCCGCCGAGGCTGCGGCCGATCACGTGTTCGGTCGCCTGAGCGACCTGCATCGACATCGTATCGAACAGCTCTTTCAGAGCCTGATCCCGCGCCCGTTCGATCTCGTGGATCGCACGGTCCTGCGTGGTCTGGGCTTCTTTCCGGGCTGTTTGAATGATGTCGTTTTTCGTGTGTTCGGCGTCTCGCTTGGCTTCCTCGATGATCGCTTTGACTTCGTCCTGCACGGCATCGAGTTTTCTCGCATGTTCCTTCAGCATCTGCTCCGCCTTCTGACGAGCCGCTTCGGCCTCCGCCAGTTGGCCGCGGATATTGGTTTCTCGCTTGTCGAGACCTTCAATCAACGGCCCCCACGCAAACAGACGCAGCACCATGATGAACACCAGGAATGTGACCAGCGACCACAGGGCCAGGTCTTGCTTGATGTTCATGCCTCCGCTGGACCCCTCTTCCTCCTGATGAGATTGCCCGGAACCAGCATCAGCAGCAAACGAGACATTCTGCCCGACTCCCAATAACAGGAGACAGGTCGCTGCCAGACAAACAATCGAACGAACTTGAGTCAACATCGATTCAGTTGCCTTTTCGTACGGAAACAAAAGAACGACTGCGACGCATCGGCCTACTTCATGTAGGTCGCGTTGCTGCCACCGCAGACGATCAGGGCGTAAAACGTCACCCCTTCGATCAACGCGGCCGCAATAATCATGGCGGTCTGAATTTTGTTGGCCAGTTCGGGCTGACGTGCCATACTCTCGACAGCCGACGATCCAATTCGCCCGATTCCGTAACCCGCTCCCATGATCGTCAGTGCGGCACCAAAGGCACCGGAAAAGTGAACGCCACCCTCAGCGGCAAATGCAGGGATCGACAAGGCGAAAAAGACACTCAACGCCAACACAGCAACTCGGAAACAGTAGCTCACGTCACGTTCTCCTGTTCTACACAATCGAGGAAGTTCGAATGAAAACCTCCGAACCAGAATCTCCTGTCAAGTCGTCCGACCCACATCGGTCCGACCCCAAAATTCCTCTCATCAGTGCTGATGCACAGCAGCTCCGATGAACAACGTCGCCAGAAACGCAAAGACATAGGCCTGCAGAAACGCGACGAACAGTTCCAGCAAACCGATCGCCACCTGACCGAGGATACTCGCAGGCGTCACAACCCACCACATCCAGGCTTCGGGAGAGTGGGCTGCATTGAAAATGAAACCCAAAATCACCGCGAGGACGGTGTGCCCCGCCATAATGTTCGCAAAAAGTCGAACGGCCAGCACGCCATGCTTGATGAACAGGCCGAGCAATTCAATCAGCCAGATCGCCGGCAGCAGTATGATCGCCAATACCAGTGGCAGTTCCATCGAAGGACAAAGGTTTTTCCAGAAGCCGGCGAAACCCAACTCCTTCGACCCGTAGAACATCACAAAACCGAAAACCACGAGCGCCAGCGCGGCCGTCACGCTGATATCCCCGGTGGCCGATCCGAGAAACGGAACAGCGCCCAGCAGGTTACAGATCAATACGTAGAAAAAACACGACCAGACGAATGGTAAATACCGATCGGCGGGATGCGCAACGCTCATCGCGACCGCGCCTCCGGATTGCATGTGAATCCCTCCAGAGGAGTCGTTACTGATGTGACCGCCACCTGACTCAGCATGATGATCTTCGTCTCCGTGATCATCATGACCTCCAATGGTCGGGCGAACCACTTCATCTCTCACGAACAAAGCCAGAGCTTCCCAGAAGTTCCACCAGCGGCCTTTCACCGGTTCTCCCGATGCAGCGCGTCGCGCCAGTCCCCGAAAGATCCAAAGCGTCAAGCCGAATGCAATCA